>NZ_JBNNJZ010000037.1:0-35707 GCF_050270335.1 Streptomyces sp. NPDC059900 | reverse complement strand
CCGCACAACCCCACCCCCCTGGTCGAGAGTCCCGCCCCCGGGCCGTCCGGTCGTCTTCCCTCGCGCGGTGGAGGGGAGGGTGTCAAGGGTGGCCCGAAGGGCCATCGGCGAAGCCGACGCGACGCAGGAGCGCCCTTGACTCCCGCCCCGGAACCGCCAACCTCGGGACAACCGGACGGCCCCGGCAACCGCTTCAGCCGCCGGTACACCACAACTACAGGCTTCGAGGGACCAGCCCCACCAGCTCCAAGGCCAAGACACCCGCCCAGGCGGGGGCGGGCGGGTGGGGACGAGGCGGCACCACACGGCGCCGGTACACCGAAGCCACGGACAGCACCCCGGCGAACGCAGCCCAAGCACAACGAGACAGCACCGCCACCCGCCGGGACACCGAAGCCACAGGCAAGCCCCCCGCACAGGGGCAGCCCCCGTCAGGACAACGTCCCCCCATCGGGACAGCGCCCCCCGTCAGGGTGGGGGAAGTGCAGACCTCCGATCCGCAATCCCCTCAGCCAGCACCTCAGCCAAATGCCTCCCCCTGACCCCCTCCCCCACCTGCAAAAGCTGCGTCCGACAGGAGAACCCATCCGCGAGGACCACCGGACCGCCCTCCCCCTCCGGCACAGCCCCCCGCACCGCAGGCAGCAACTGCTCCTCCGCGCAGGCCACCGAGACCTCGTAATGCCCCGCCTCGAAGCCGAAGTTCCCCGCGAGGCCGCAGCAGCCCCCGCTCAGTTCCCCCTCCAGGCCCGCCTTCTCCCGCAGCCGGCGCTCGGCGCCGTCGCCGAGGACCGCGTGCTGGTGGCAGTGCGTCTGGCCCACCACGGGCCGCTCGATCCGCGGCGGCGACCACTGCGGGGCAAGTTCCTCAAGGGCCTGCGCGAACGTACTTACGCGCCCCGCGAGTTCAGCCGCCCGCGGGTCACCGCCGAGCAGCTCCACCAGGTCCGTCCTCAGCGCCGCCGCACAGCTCGGTTCGAGGACCACCAGCAGCGCCCCCGAATCGAGGAGCGGCCCCATCCGCTCAAGGGTGCGCCGCATCACCGCGCGGGCACGGTCGAGCTGCCCCGTGGACACGTACGTAAGACCGCAGCACACCTCCCCCGGCGGCACGACGGGACGCAGCCCCGCGTCCTCAAGGACCCGCACCGCGGCCCGCCCCACCGAAGGCGACAGATGATCCGTGAACGTGTCGGGCCACAGCACGACCGCAGGCCCGCCACCCGCCGGCCCGCCACCCGACGGACCACCACCCGACGCCCCGCCACCCACCGGCACCCCGTCCCGCCCCCGGAACCACCGCCGGAACGACTCCCCCGCCAACCGCGGAACCTCCCTCTCCGGAGCGATCCCGCCCACCCGCTTGGCCAGCGACGCCAACACCCCCACCCGCATCAGCGCATTGGCCACCCCCGCCGTCCGCGTCCGTTCCGCGAGCCGCAGCCACACCGGCAGCCAGCCCATGGCGTAGTGCGAGGCGGGCCGCCTGCGCCCCTCGTAGTGGTGATGCAGGAACTCCGCCTTGTACGTGGCCATGTCCACGCCCACCGGACAGTCCGACCGGCAGCCCTTGCAGGACAGGCACAGGTCGAGCGCGTCCCGTACCTCCTCCGAGCGCCACCCCTCCGTCACCACCTCGCCCGCGAGCATCTCGTGCAGGAGCCGCGCCCGCCCCCGCGTGGAATGCTGCTCCTCGCCCGTCGCCCGGAAGGAGGGGCACATCACCCCGCCGCCCGAACCCGCGGACGCGGTACGGCACTTGGCGACCCCCACACACCGCCGCACCGCCGCCGAGAAGTCCCCGCCGTCATGGGGGTAGCCGAAGGCCACGTCCACCGGCTTGCGCGGCAGCGGGGCGAACCGCAGGTTCGCGTCCAGCGGCGCGGGCCGCACCAGCATCCCCGGATTCAGCAGGTCCGCCGGGTCCCACACCCCCTTCACCCGCTCGAAGAGCCCCACGAGCCCGGCCCCGTACATCTTCGGCAGGAGCTCCGCCCGCGCCTGCCCGTCCCCGTGCTCACCGGACAGCGAACCCCCGTGCGCGACCACGACCTCCGCCAGGTCCTCCGAGAAGCGCCGGAAGCGCCGCACGCCCTCGCCGCTCATCAGGTCGAAGTCGATGCGTACGTGAATGCAGCCGTCCCCGAAGTGCCCGTACGGAGTCCCGCGCAGGCCGTGCTCGGCCAGCAGCGCCCTGAAGTCCCGCAGATACGCCCCGAGCCGGGCCGGCGGCACCGCGCAGTCCTCCCAGCCCGGCCACGCCTCGCTGCCGTCCGGCATCCGGGTCGCCGTACCGCTCGCGTCCTCGCGTACCCGCCACAGGGCGCGCTGCCCGGCCGGATCGGTCACCACCACCGAGTCCACGACGCCCCCGGACGCGGCCCCCTTCACGATCGAATCGGCACGCGCACGCGCCTCGCCCGCGCTCTCGCCGCCCGTCTCCACGAACAGCCAGGCGCCGCCCTTGGGCAGCCCGCGCGCTCCCCGTACGAGATCGGCGGCCATCCCCTCCACGGTCAGCGGCCCGTACGGCAGCAGCCCGGCCGCGGCTTCGGCCGCCGCGCTCTCGTCGGCGTACCCGAGGACGGCGAGGGCACGCGCGCGTGGCGCGTCGACGAGCCGTACGACGGCCTCCGTCACCACGCCGAGGGTGCCTTCGGAGCCGCAGAAGGAGCGGGCCAGATCCACGCCCCGCTCGGGGAGCAGGGCGTCGAGGGCGTAACCGGAGATACGGCGCGGCAGTTCCGGGAAGCCGGTGCGCAGGAGCTCCAGGTCGCCCTCCGCGAGCGCGCGCAGGCCCTCCGGCGCGCCCGCCCACCCCTGGCCGAGCGCGAGCGAAGCGCCCGCGCCGCTGACCACCGAAAGGGACGAGACGTTGTCGGCGGTGGTCCCCCAGGCGACCGAGTGGGAGCCGCAGGAGTTGTTGCCGATCATGCCGCCGAGGGTGCAGCGGTTGTGGGTGGAGGGGTCGGGGCCGAAGGTCAGGCCGTGCGGGGCCGCGGCGCCCCGCAGGTCGTCGCAGATCACCCCCGGCTGCACGACCGCGGTGCGCGCCTGCGGGTCCAGGGACACGATCCGGTTCATGTGCCGGGTGAAGTCGAGGACGAGCCCCGTGCCGGTCGCCTGCCCGGCGATGGACGTACCGGCGCCGCGGGCGACGACGGGCACCCCGCGCTCCCGGCACACGGCGAGCGCCGCCGCCACGTCGTCCGCGTCACGCGGGGCGAGGACCCCGAGCGGCACCCGGCGGTAGTTGGACGCGTCCATGGTGTTCAGGGCCCGCGCGGTGACGGAGAAGTCCACCTCCCCCCGCACCGCTGCCCGCAGTTCCGCTTCGAGCTCTTGTACGCCTCCGAGATCACTCATGCCCATATCCATGCCCTCAGGATGCATCCGCGAAGGCCCGCACCGACCGCAGCCAAACGCCCGACACGGACCTATAGTTGCCGCGACTTGATCACCGCACCCCCCACGTGGCCCCAGAGGAGAGCCCTGATGACACCCGGCACCCCCGACCGCATCGTCCTCGATCCCTTCGTCACCGATCTGGACGGCGAGAGTGCCCGGCTGCGCGCCGCGGGCCCGCTCGCCGAGGCGGAGCTGCCCGGCGGCGTACCGGTGTGGGCGGTCACGCACCACGCGGAGGCACGCCAACTCCTCACCGACAAGCGCCTGGTGAAGGACATCGAGGTGTGGGGCGCCTGGCGGCGCGGCGAGATACCGGCGGACTGGCCGCTGATCGGCCTCGCCAACCCGGGCCGCTCGATGCTGACGGTCGACGGCGAGGAGCACCGCAGGATGCGGGCCCTGGTCGCCCAGGCGCTGACGCCCAGGCGGGTCGAGCGGATGCGGGAGCGGATAGCGGAGCTGACGAACGGCCTCCTGGACCGCCTCCCGTCGGAAGGGGGCCAAGTCGTCGACCTGAAGGCCGAGTTCGCCTACCCCCTGCCCATGTACGTGATCAGCGACCTGATGGGCATCGAGGAGGCCGACCACCCCCGCCTGAAGGTCCTCTTCGACAAATTCTTCTCCACCCAGACGCCACCCGAAGAGGTGATGGCGACGCTGGGCGAACTCGCCGGGATGATGGGCAAGGTCGTCGCGGCCCGGCGCGCCGAGCCGGGCGACGATCTGACGAGCGCCCTGATCCTCGCCTCCGAGAACGGCGACCACCTCACCGACGCGGAGATCCTCTCCACGCTCCAGCTGATGGTCGCGGCGGGCCACGAGACGACGATCTCGCTGATCGTCAACGCGGTGGTGAATCTTTCGGCTCATCCCGGGCAGCTCGCGCTTGTCCTGTCCGGCGAGGCGAGCTGGGAGATGGTGGTGGAGGAGACCCTGCGCCACTCCACGCCGACATCACACGTCCTGATCCGGTTCGCGGCCGAGGACGTACCGGTCGGCGACAAGGTGATCCGCGAGGGGGACGCGCTGATCGTGTCGTACGCGGCGATCGGCCGCGACGAGGGGGCGCACGGCCCCACGGCGGGCGCCTTCGACATCACGCGCACCTCCCCGAACCGCCACATTTCCTTCGGCCACGGCCCGCACGTCTGCCCCGGAGCGGCCCTGTCCCGCCTGGAGGCGGGGGTGGCGCTCCCGGCTCTCTACGAGCGTTTCCCGGAGCTGACGCTGGCGGTCGCGCCGGGCGAGCTGCGCAACAAGCCGGTGGTGACACAGAACGACCTGTACGAGCTGCCGGTGCGGCTCCGTAAATAGCCTCCCCCGGGGTGTCCGCCAAGTGACCGAGCGGTCTCACCCGCCGGACACCCCCAAGGCCCCCGCGCCGGTAGCCGTTAGGCTCACCCCGTGGCTGAGATCCAGATTCCCGCTGACATCAAGCCCGCCGACGGACGTTTCGGCGCGGGCCCCTCCAAGGTGCGCACGGAGGCGCTGGACGCGCTCGCCGCCACCGGTACCTCTCTGCTCGGCACCTCCCACCGCCAGGCCCCGGTCAAGAACCTGGTCGGCAAGGTGCGCGAGGGCGTGCGCGACCTCTTCTCCCTCCCCGAGGGCTACGAGGTGATCCTGGGCAACGGCGGCTCCACCGCCTTCTGGGACGTCGCGACGCACGGCCTGATCGAGAACAAGTCGCAGCACCTCAACTTCGGCGAGTTCTCCTCCAAGTTCGCCAAGGCCTCGAAGCTCGCCCCGTGGCTCGCCGAGCCCACCGTGATCACGAGCGAGCCGGGCACGCACCCGGACCCGCGGGCCGAGGCGGGCGTGGACGTGTACGCGTTCACGCACAACGAGACCTCGACCGGCGTCGCGGCCCCCGTCAAGCGGGTGGCCGGCGCGGACGAGGGTTCCCTCGTCCTGGTGGACGCCACCTCCGGCGCGGGCGGCCTGCCGGTCGACATCGCCGAGACGGACGTCTACTACTTCGCCCCGCAGAAGTCCTTCGCCTCGGACGGCGGCCTGTGGCTCGCGGCGTTCTCGCCGGCGGCCATCGAGCGTGCCGAGCGCATCCACGCGAGCGGCCGGCACGTCCCGGAGTTCTTCAGCCTGCCCACGGCGATCGACAACTCCCGCAAGAACCAGACGTACAACACCCCGGCTCTCGCCACGCTCTTCCTGCTCGCCGAGCAGCTGGAGTGGATGAACGGCCAGGGCGGCCTGGAGTTCACGACCGGTCGTACGGCCGCGTCGTCGCAGGCGCTGTACGGGTGGGCCGACGAGTCGAAGTACGCGACGCCGTTCGTCACGGACCCGGCCAAGCGCTCGCAGGTCATCGGCACGATCGACTTCGCGGACGAGATCGACGCCGCCGCGGTGGCGAAGGCTCTGCGCGCGAACGGCATCGTGGACACGGAGCCGTACCGCAAGCTCGGCCGCAACCAGCTGCGCGTGGCGATGTTCCCGGCGATCGACCCGGCGGACGTCGAGGCGCTCACCAAGTGCATCGACTACGTGATCGAGAAGCTTTAACGCTCCGCTGCTCTACGGGAAAGGGGGCGTCCGGCAGGCATGACCTGCCGGACGCCCCCTTTTCGTCGACCGTGCCCAGCTCTACGTCTGCGGGCCGGTCGGGGCTGGTCGCGCAGTTCCCCGCGCCCCTTCAGGGCGCTTCACCGGCTCAGCTGCTTGAACTTGCGTACCGCAAGCGGCAGGAACAGCAGCGAGATCGCGAGCGGCCACACCACCGCCATCAGTACCGCGTTCTGCTCGACCCAGCTCGACCCGCCCGCCCCGGGGTTGCCGAACAGTTCGCGGATTGCCGTGCCCGTGGACGAGACCGGGTTCCAGGCAGCGACCGGCGCCAGCCAGTCGGGCATCAGGGACGGTGCCACGAAGACGCTGGAGATCATGGTGAGCGGGAAGGCGACCGCGTAGAGCCCGCCCGCCGCCTCCGGGGTCGGCACCACCAGGCCGAGGAACACGCCCACCCAGATCAGGCTGAACCGCAGGAGCAGCAGCAGCCCGAAGGCCGCCAGGGTCTCCGGAAGACCGGCGCTCGACCGCCAGCCGATGGCCAGCGCGGTGAGCGCGAGGATCGTCAGCTCGGCGCAGGCCACGATGAGGTCGGCGAGGCCGCGCCCGGCAGCCACCGCGGAAGGCGCCATCGGCATCGAGCGGAAGCGGTCGATGACGCCTTTGGTGGAGTCCGTGACGACCGCCATCGCGGTGTTCATGAAGCCGAAGGCCATGGTCATCACGAACATGCCGGGCATCAGGAACTGCTTGTAGTCGCCGTCGTCGCCCCCGCCGGGCACCTTCATCGCCTCGCCGAAGACGAACCCGTACAGCAGTACGGAGATGATCGGGAAACCCAGTTGCCAGGCGATGTTGACGGGCTGGCGCTGGAAGTGGGTGAGATAGCGGCGGGTGACGTTCCAGGTGTCGGCGAGCGCCCAGTAGAGGCGTCCGCGCGCGGGCAGTGGGTGCGTGGCATCCGTGGTGAGTACGGCGCTCATGCCGCGACCTCCGTCTTCTCGTCGATTCCGGCGGCAGCTGTTCCGGCGGCGTTCCCGGCCTCCGTGGCCTCGCGGGACTCCGTCCGGTGCCCCGTGAGCCGCAGGAACACGTCGTCGAGGCTCGGCCTGCGAAGGCCGATGTCCTCCACCGCGACGCCCTGGTCCTGGAGGGTCCGCGCCACGTCCGTCAGCGCGCCGACCCGGTCGGTCACGGCGGCCTGGACGCGCCGCTCCAGGCCGTCGGTCTCGGGGACGCCCACCGCGACCCGGGCGACGGCCCGCTCGGCCGCCGGGATGTCGGCGGCCTCGCGGACCACGACCTCCAGATAGCTGCCGCCCACCGTGTTCTTCAGGCCGTCCGGGGTGTCGTCGGCGATGGCGCGGCCCTGGTCGATGACGGTGATCCGGGACGCCAGCTTGTCGGCCTCCTCCAGATACTGCGTGGTGAGCAGCACGGTCGTGCCGTCCGCGACCAGCTTCCGTACGGTGTCCCAGACGTCGAGGCGGCTGCGCGGGTCGAGCCCGGTGGTCGGCTCGTCCAGGAAGAGGACGGCGGGCGCGAGGATCATCGACGCGGCGAGGTCGAGCCTGCGCCGCATGCCGCCGCTGTACTGGCCCGCGCCCTTGCCCGCCGCGTCCACCAGGTCGAACTGTTCCAGGAGTTCCTGCGCGCGCAGGGCGGCACGCTTGCCGCCCAGGTGGAAGAGGCGGCCGAACATCTCCAGGTTCTGCCGCCCGGTGAGGACCTCGTCGACCGCCGCGTACTGGCCGGTGAGGCCGATGCGGGCGCGGACCGCGTCGGGCTGCCGGACCACGTCGGCGCCCGCGACTTCGGCCCGGCCCCCGTCGAGCCGCACCAGCGTCGAGAGGATGCGTACGGCGGTGGTCTTGCCCGCGCCGTTCGGGCCGAGCAGTCCGTGCACCGTGCCGCGCTCCACGCGCAGGTCGAAGGCGTCCAGGGCCTTCTTGTCGCCGTAGCGCTTGTCGAGCCCCTCGGCCCGCACCGCGTATTCGTTCTCGCTCACTGCCCCTCCAGGGCTCGCCCTCTGAGTACACCGTACCCAATTGAGAGTACACCGTACTCAGTTTTGTGGGTACACCGTACTCAATTACCGGTACGGCGATTAGGCTGAGCGCCATGACGAGCACGAACGGCGGCGACGACAGCGGCACCAAGCGCACCGGCACCGACATCACCCGGAGCCTGGAACTGCTCTGGGGCGAGGGCGAACGCCCCACGCGCGGCCCCAAGCCCGGCCTCACCCTGGACCGGATCGTCACCGAGGCCGTGCGCCTCGCGGACGCCGAAGGGCTCACGGCGGTCTCGATGCGCCGCCTGTCCACGGAGCTCGGCACCGGCACGATGTCCCTGTACCGCTACGTCCCCGGCAAGAGCGAACTGCTCGACCTGATGCTGGACCGCGTGTTCATGCCGGCGGGCGACGCAGGGCCCCCGGTCGGCGACTGGCGCGCGGCCGTCGAGGCGTACGCCCGCGAGACCCTCGTCCTCTACCGCGAACACCCCTGGCTGCTCCAGGTCAACCAGGCCCGCCCGGTGCTCGGACCGGGCTCGGTGGGCGGCCTGGAGCGGACCCTGTCCGGCATCAAGTCGATGGGCCTGACCGACCCCGAGCTGATCGGCGTGATCGTCATGGTCGAGGGATACGTCACCGGAGTCGCCCGCACCCAGGTGCAGGAGATGGAGGCGGTCAAGAAGAGCGGCCTGACGGACCGGGCGTTCTGGGAGGCGCAGTATCCGACCCTGGAGCGGATCATGAACAGCGGCCGCTACCCCCACCTGGCGGGACTCTCCGACGACGCGTTCGGCTCGGACTTCGACCACTTCGAGTTCGGCCTCCAGCGCGTGCTGGACGGTCTCGACGTGCTGGTGGCGGCGCGCGCGGCCTCCTAGTTACGCCGGAACAGCCGCTTGAGCCCGAAGAAGGCGATGAGCACGACGCCGAGGGTCAGCGCGCCGACCTTGAGGTCACCCCCGGCCCCCGAGCCCCCGTCGTCCCCCGCGTCACCGGAACTCCCGGCACCGGAGCCCGAGTTGTCGCCGCCCGCCCCCTCCACCTCGACGGGCTCGACCTGGCTCTGCTCGCCCTCGCTGCCGTACAGGAGGGTCGTACCGTCCAGGGTGTACGTCACGGACTCGCCCTGCCTCTGGAGCGGCACGCTCAGCCGCCCCTCGCGCTTGGGCATCTTCCCCTCGCCCTGCCAGGTGTACGAGACACCGCCGAGGTAGCCGCGCAGCGCGAGTTGCTTGCCGTCGGGCGAGAAGGCGCCGTCCGTGGTCCAGAGCCCGGTGTCGCCGAGCCGCTTGAAGACATTGGTGCCGGAGGAGGACATCCGCGCGGGGCCCTCGTACAGGCCGCCGCCCTCCTCCTTCTTGTCGGCGATGTAGATGCGGCCGGTCTTGGGGTGCACCATCAGCGCCTCGGCGTCGCGCGCCCCGCCCTCGTACTTCACCGTGTACTGCGTGGCGCGGACGGTCTGGTCGCCGAGCTTCTTCGGCTCGGGCAGCTTGTAGATCCACACGTGGGACCAGGTGCCGCCGAGGTTGTCGCCGATGTCGCCGACGTAGATGTTGCCGTCACTGCCGACGGAGACGGCCTCCACGTCACGGGGCTCGCCCACGCCGGTCATCGTGATGGTGGCGACGGTCTTGCCGGTCTTGCCGTCCACCGCGTAGAGCAGCGCGCCGTTCTTGTCCTGGTCGTTGTGCGTCCAGTAGACGCCGGGGTGGGCGCGGGACGCGGCGAGGCCGCTGGACTCGATGATGCGGGGGTCCTTGACGGTGAACCCGTCGTGGCCGTCGTCGGCGGCGGCGGGACCGGCCGCGGCACTCAGCAGAACCAGGCACCCGGCACCTACGGCACCCATCGAAGAACGCAGTGAACGCATGGGCCAAGCCTGCCACCCCCGCGGCGGAGGGCGGACGTCCGGCAGGTGTTGAGCCTCACATCGCAGGCCGGGCCCTTGATCCGCGATGATGAGCGGATGCTCAGGTTCATGTTCGTCGGCGACTCGATGACGATCGGCAGCGCGGGGGAACACACCTGGCGCCACCGCATGTGGCAGCACCTGCGGGCCTCGGTCGGCGACGCGGCTTTCGCCGTGGTGGGTCCGCGCAGGGCGCTGCACGACAAGGTCTCCGGCGAGCCCGTCTCGTACGCCTACGCCTGCGACGACCCGGATTTCCCGCGCGAGCACTTCGCGGGCTGGGGCGAGGGCTGGCTGCACATGGCGCCGCAGGTGGCGGACGTGGTGCGCAAGGACGCCCCGGACGTCCTGCTCGTCTCGCTCGGCCTGATCGACCTGGGGTTCTACACGAACGCGGAACAGACGGCCGAGAACGCACGCCGTTTCGTCGCGGCGGCGAGGTCGGCGAACCCGCACGTCCGCCTCGTCCTGCTGCCGGTGATCCCGAACATCCGGGCCCGCACGGACGCCCCGTTCGCGGCGGAGGTGGCGCGCTTCAACATGCTGCTCGCGAAGGCGGTGGCGGACCTGGACACGGGCGTCTCGCCACTGCTCCTGGCCTCGACGCCGCCGTCGTACGACATAGACGCCGACACGTACGACGGGACGCATCCCAACGAGAGCGGCGAGCACAAGCTGGCGGCGGCTTTCGCGGACGCGATGCACCAGGCGTGGGGCCTGGGGACGCCGTACGAGACGGCGCCCCCGGCCCTGAACGAACTGTCGCCGGCCGGCTGAAGGACCACCGGCGGAACGAACGGCTCAGCGGGTGTAGTTGGCCTTCAGGGCCTTGAGTCCGGCGATGTCCCACTTCGTGTACTGCCCGCGGTACTTCTCGGCGCGGGCGTCGGTGCCGCCCTTGGCCCTGGCGTAACCCCCGTTGGGGGAGCACATGACCGGCAGGTCCTTGGTGCTGTTGGAGACGCACTCGAAGTTGTCGGCGGTGTGGTTGGAGTCCGAGCCGTCCACGTTGGCGTGGTCGAGTCCGATCGCGTGCCCTATCTCGTGGCTCACCATGTTCGAGATGAGGGTCGGGGAGAGCTTGTAGTTCCCCGGCTTCCAGTACTCGCTGTCGACCCATATCCAGCCGCCCCACGCGCTGTGGTTGGCGGTCGCGTAGCACGGGTGGGCCTGCGAGAAGCCCGGCTTGTTGCCCGGCATGAAGGGGCGGTAGTCAAGCCCCACGGTGATGACGTGGCGCTCTGCGGTGTTACAGGCGTTCTGCTCCTTGTGATAGCCGCTGGCCAGCGAGAACTTGGTCCCCGTGACCGAGGTCAGCTGCGCGGCGGTCTTCTTCAGCTGCGCCCGCAGGTCGCTCTCCGCCTTCTTGGTCTGCGTGGCGGTGAGCTTGGTCTCCGACGCCTTGGGCTTGACCAGGTGGATCACGTACGGGTCGGGGCTGAGCGACTCGATCCCCTGCCCCTTCAGGATCCGCCATCCGGTGCCCTTGTAGACGTCCCCCGCGGCATAAGCCGGATTGCTGAGTGCGACGAGCCCGACGGCAGCGGCGAGCACGCCCACAGAGCGAACGATTCTCTTCTTCGTGGTCATCCCGGCATCCTCACCCACCCCGCCAACAACTCCCCAACCGCCCCCGGGCGTATCCCCCGGGCCTGGGCGTATCCCTCGGACCCGGGGGCGTATCCCTTCGGCCCGCGCCGCTAGCCGGAAGTCGGATGCCCGCCGTGCGTCCGCGTTCTTAGCGTTCAGGCATGACGGTCAAGAGCGCTGATGCCGGTGCGGCAACACCCGGGGTCACACCACCGAGTTCGCCGAACGTGCCCCGCCGGGCGGGCGTTCTGCCCGGCGAGCGGGCCCTCGCGCCCGATCTCGCGCGCGGGATCATGCTGCTGTTCATCGTGCTTTCCAACACCGCGTTCCATCTGACGGCGGCCCGGCACGGGCCCTCCGGGTGGCAGCCGGTGGACGGCGGGTGGGCCGATCACGTCGTGCAGTTCGGCATGATCACCGTCCTCGACATGCGGATCTATCCGCTCTTCGCGTTCCTCTTCGGGTACGGGATGATGCAGCTGTTCCTGCGGCAGCGGGCGGCGGGGACCCCGGAGCGCGAGGCCGTGCGGGTGCTGCGGCGGCGGAGTCTGTGCCTGGTCGTCATCGGGCTCCTGCACTCCACGCTGCTCATGGCCGGGGACATCGTCGGCTTCTACGGTCTCCTCAGCCTCGCCCTCGGCTGGCTCTTCCTGCGGCGCGGCGACCGCGCCCTGAAGTGGTGGATCGGCATCGCCACCGCCCAGTTCCTGCTCCTTGCCGCCGAGCCCGTCGTATCGGCCCTCCTCTCGGGGGAGTTGGGCACGCTGGGCGACGCGGGCGCAGAGCCGGGGGCGGACGCCTATGGCGCGGACGAGGGGAACTGGTTCGCGGCGGCGGGCACCCGCTTCACGAGCGGCCTGTACGTCACCTTCGCGGCGGCGCCGCTGTCGCTGGTGGGCGGGGCGTACTTCATCTTCCTGCTCGGCTTCTGGGCGGCGCGCAAGGGTGTACTCGAAGAGCCGGGGCGCCATCTGCCGCTGCTCCGGTGGACCGCCGTGATCGGCATCGCGGTGGGCTGGCTGGGCGCGCTGCCCGCGGCTCTCGCCCACGTCGGGGCGATCACCGTCCCGGACGACGCACAGAGCGAGAGCGGAGTACTGACCCTGCTGCGGGACGCCACGGGGAACGCGGCCGGGCTCGGTTACGTGGCGGCCGTGGCGCTGTTCGTCCACTGGTGGAAGGGCCGGGCGGCGCGGGAGCCCCGCCGGGGCGGGGGGACGCGAGCCACGGCCATCCCCGCCACGACCATCACCGCCACCGCCATCACCGCCGTCTCGGCCGTGGGCAAGCGTTCCCTCTCCTGCTACCTCGCCCACTCCCTGCTCTTCGCGCCGGTCCTCGCCGACTGGGGCCTCGGCCTGGGCGGACATCTGACGAGCGCGACCATGGCGCTGTTCGCGGTGGGGGTGTGGCTGGTGACGGTCGCGGGGGCGTACGCCCTGGAGCGGGCGGGCCGCCGGGGGCCGGTGGAGGCGGCGCTGCGGCGGGTCATGTACCGGCGCTGAGAGCCGGCCGGCGTCCGGGGCCGAACGGGGGTGCTCCGGACGCCGGTCTCATCCGGGGGGCGCTCACGCGGTCACCGCACGATCCCGTGCCGCACGACCCCGTGCCGCGGGGCCCTGTTTCGGCGGCCACGTCGATGCCACGTCGTCGAGGAAGATGCCGCAGGCCAGCAGCGCCGCGCTGCCCCGCGGGCGCAGTTCCCCGCGCCGCAGGTCGGCGTCGAGCGACGCGAGGGCGGCGGCGCCGTCGGGCGTCGTGGTGCCGCCCGCGTCGAGGATGTCCCGCGCGCCCGCCTGCACCGCGCGCAGGCCGTGCGGTCCCGCAGCGTAGAGGATGCCGGTGTCCTGGAGGGTGCTCATGAGGGACAGCAGGACATCCGGCCGCCCGGTCCCCGCGCGCAGGGCCGCCAACGCCCGCCGCGCATGCGGAAACCCGGCCCGCGCCTCGCCCCGCGCCCCGGCCGCCCCGTACCGCGCGGAGACCGTCGATCCGGGCGAGGGAAGCCGCGGCGCCGAGCGGTCCCGCAGGGTGGCGAGGCGCTTGGCGGTGGCGGTCAACTCCGCAATGGGGGCGCCGGGTTGCAGTGCGGCCGAAGCGAGCAGCAGGCCGAGGGACCAGATGGAGCCGCGGTGCGTGTTGACCCCGCCGGTGGCCCGCAGCATCGACCGCTCGGTGGACCGGCCGATGAAGCCGAGTTCCTCGCGCAGCTCCCGCGTCGGCTCCGCGTTCCTGCGGGCGGCGGCCGCCATGGCGGCAAAGCCGGGCTGAAGCGCCTGCGCCGCCCACCGCACGGCGGTGAGGTCGTCGCGGACCGCACCGGCCCTCGGCGTCAGTTCGGCCTCGGCGACGAGCGCCCGGACGGCCGCCCTGGCCAGCCGTTCGTCGTCGTACGCTCCGGCCATCCCGGCGGCGGCACCGCCGGGCACCAGGGCCTTGCGCCGGTCGATGCCCCTGTCTGCTGCCATGTCCGCGACGGTAGGGGCGGTTCCGGTGCGTTCCCTCAGGGCACGCTGTGAACCGCCTGTGCGTCGCCGTGAACCGCCTGTGCGTCGCCCCTGCCCCGCCGGGCCCGCGTCACGCGGCGCGCGTCAGCCGGTTCGCGAGCGTCGACATCGTGTACGTACCGATGCCCATCACGACCTCCAGGGCGTTCCGCTCCGTGTGCCCCGCCGCGAGGAACTGCTTCAGCTCCTCGTCCCCGACTCCCCCGGCGGTGGCAAGTACCTCAAGGGTGAACTGACGTACGGCTTCGAGCCGTTCGTCGCCCAGCGCACGGCCCTCGCGCAACGCGGCGACCAGCCCGGCATCCGCGCCCAGCTTGCGCAGCTTGCCGGTGTGCATGGCCACGCAGATGTGGCAGTCGTTGCGCACGGCGACGGTCATGACGACGACTTCCCGCGCCACCGGTTCGAGCGTCGTCCGCTCGAAGGACGCGCTCAACTCCAGGAAGCCGTTGAGCAGTTCGGGCGACTCGGCGAGACGTGCCACCGCACTCGGCGTCTTGCCGAAGGCCGCGGCCGTACGCTCCATCGCCGCACGGGACTCCGCGGGCGCGGTCTCGACGGTGTACTCGGCAAACATGAGGTACCCCCTACGATGGACAACGTGGTTGACGAAAAAAAGGTAAACCAGGTTGTCGATCCCCGCAACAAGGCCAGCACGGAGCCCCGCAAGCAGGAAGAGCCGCCCGAGGACGACGTCCCCGGCTTCGAGCTGCCCCTGCTCCTCTTCGCCGGATTCCGCACCCTCATCGACCGGCTGCACGCCGAGCTGGCCAGCCAGGGCCACCCGGACGTCCGCCCGGCCCACGGCTTCGCCATGCAGGCCATCGGCGTACGGGGCGCAAGCGCCAGCGAGGTGGGCAGGCGGCTCGGCGTCTCCAAGCAGGCCGCGGGCAAGACCACCGACCGCCTGATCACCCTCGGCTACGCGGAACGCACCGACGATCCGGCCGACGCCCGCCGCAAACTGATCCGCCTCACCCCGCACGGCATCGACGCGCTGCGCCGCTCGGCCGCGATCTTCGACGAACTGCACGCGGAGTGGGCGAAGCAGCTGGGCGCGGGCCGCCTGCGCGCCATGGAGGACGACCTGCGCACGGTCGTGCCGCCGGACGCGTTCCGCCTCGACGCGGCGGGCTGGCTGGGCGGTTCGTGACGACTTCCCCCGCGACCGGTCATCCCCCGGCCCCGCAACTGATCACCCCCGCGTCCCGCCCCCTTGCATAGAGCCCACTCCAAGTCGTTGGCTGGTCAACCATGAAGTACACGCAGCTGGGACGCACAGGGCTCAAGGTCAGCCGGCTCACGCTCGGGACCATGAACTTCGGGCCGCTCACGAACGAGCCGGACAGTCACGCGATCATGGACGCCGCGCTCGACGCGGGCATCAACTACTTCGACACCGCCAATGTCTACGGGTGGGACGAGAACAAGGGCCGCACCGAGGAGATCCTCGGCACCTGGTTCACGCAGGGCGGCGAGCGGCGCGACAAGGTCGTGCTCGCCACCAAGGTCTACGGGAACATGGCCACCGACGGAAAGCCGGCGTGGCCCAACCACGACCTGCTCTCGGCGGTCAACATCCGCCGCTCCGTCGAGGCATCGCTCAAGCGGCTTCAGACGGACTACATCGACATCTACCAGTTCCACCACATCGACCGCCGCACGCCGTTCGACGAGATCTGGCAGGCGATAGACACCCTCGTCACGCAGGGCAAGATCCTGTACGCCGGTTCGTCGAACTTCCCCGGATACAAGATCGCCCAGGCCAACGAGACCGCCAAGCGGCGCGGCAGCTACGGCCTCGTCAGCGAGCAGTGCCTCTACAACCTCGCCGAACGCAGCGCCGAGATGGAGGTCATCCCGGCCGCCGAGGACTACGGCCTCGGCGTCATCCCGTGGTCACCGCTGCACAGCGGACTGCTGGGCGGCGTGCTGAAGAAGGAAGGCGAGGGCAAGCGGCGCACCGGCGGCCGGGCCGCCGCGGAACTCGCGAAGCCCGAGGTGCGCGCGCAGGTCCAGGCGTACGAGGACCTGCTCGACAAGCACGGCCTCGCACCGGGCGAGGTCGCGCTCGCCTGGCTGCTCACCCGGCCCGGCATCACCGGGCCGATCGTCGGTCCGCGCACCTCGGAGCAGCTCACCAGCGCCCTGCGCGCGGTCGAGCTCGAACTCTCGGAGGAGCTGCTCGAAGCCCTGGACGAGATCTTCCCGGGGCCGGGCCCGTCGCCGGAGTCCTTCGCCTGGTAGCAGGCAGCAGTAACCGAGGGCGGCAGCTCTACGCGGCCGCGGTCATCGCCTCACTGGCCGACCGCGGCCGCGACCGCCACGACGAGGAACATCAGCACGAGTACACCGGCCATGATCCGGTTCCTGGTTTTCGGGTCCACGTAGTCGAGGTTAACCGGCTCCGCCCAGTGGCCATCGACCGACCACCTCATAACGGGGCCGCTCCCCCGGCACCCCGCTCACGGGCAGATTGCTTCGTACGAGGGTCAGCTCGGTCACGGTCCACTGCGCGCCCCCGAAGTCCGCGAGGGCGTCGGCGTACGGGCGGAGGGACGGTTCGCCGCGGCCCCTGGCCAGTGTCAGGTGGGGGCGGTAGTGGCGGTGCTCCTCCATGGTGATGCCGGACTTGCGGGCCGCGGCGTCCGCCCTCCGGGCGAGGAGGCGCAGGGTTTCGACGTCGCCCTTGGCACCGGCCCACAGGGCGCGGTCCCCGAAGTGGCCTCCGGCGTGGAGGGAGAGCGGGAAGGGGGGCGTGCGCCGTGCCGCGCGGGAGAGGCGGTCGGACAGCTCCGGGACGGTGGTGTCCGCCACCTCGGACATGAAGGCGAGGGTGAAGTGCCAGCTCTCGCGGAGCGTCCAGCGGAGGTCTGCGGCGCCCGGCAGGTGCTTCAACTTGTCCGCTGCCCTGGCCAGTTCATCCGCCGCTGCGGAGGGCGGCAGTACGGCCGCGAAGAGTCTCATACGGTGAGTCTGGCCTCCGGCCGGTTCTCTCCCCAACCCCGCCCCTTCCCGGCCGTACCTGATTGCGGCTGCGCCGCGGGCCGCCGGCGCGGTGGCCTTGGTGGCCGCAATCACCGGCTCCGCCGAGTTCGTCCTCAAACGCCGGACGGGCTGGATGATCCGTCCGGATATCCGGGCGCACGCCCGGGGAGGGATGGCACATGGACAGCCACATAACCATCCGTCCCGCCGGCCCCGACGACATCCCCACCGTGCTCGCCCTCTTCGACGAAGCCGTCGCCTGGCTCGTGTCGCAGGGCCGCACCGGACAGTGGGGCGACAAACCCTGGTCGACCAACCCCAAGACCATCGCCCTGGTCGAGAAGTACCTCACCACCGGCTCGGCCTGGATCGCGGAGATCGGCGGACTGCCGGTCGGCACGCTCACCCTGACCGACGGACCCGGGTCGTACATCGCCCCCGTAGAGGAGCCGGAGCGGTACGTCCACCTGCTGGCCTCCCGGCACGGGACGGGCGCGGGCGCCGCCCTCCTCGCGCACGCGGCAGAAGAAACCCGGAGCCAGGGGATCTCCCTGCTCCGGGTCGACTGCTACGCGGGCGGTGACGGCAAGCTCGTCGCGTTCTACGAGCGCAACGGCTTCACGCGGACCGAGGCCTTCGTCGAGCAGAACGGCACCTGGCCGGGCCAGATCCTGGCCCGGCGGGTGTGACCGGCCAGGAGCTCACGCCGCCGTAGTCAAAAGCTCACGCCGCCGTAGCCAGCTGCTCGCGCGGCACGAACTGCACGTGCTGCTGTCCCCGCCGCAGATCCACCTTCAGCCGCAGGTTCGCGGCGCGGGCCAGCATCAGACCGACGCCGACCGCGGCGACGGCGCAGATCAGACCACCGGCGGCCATGCTGACGCGCACTCCGTACGCGTCGGCGAGCCAGCCGAAGAGCGGGCCGCCCAGCGGCGTTCCGCCGGTGAAGACCATCATGAACAGGGACATGACGCGGCCGCGCATCTCCGGGTCCGTGGCCATCTGGACCGAGGAGTTGGCGGTGACGTTCACCGTCAGGCCCAGGATGCCGATCGGCACGATCAGCGCGACGAACATCCACAGCTCGGGCGCGAACGCGGCCACGATCTGGAGCACGCCGAAGGCCATCGCCGCCCCGGCGAGCAGCCTCAGGCGTGACGTGCCGCGCCGGGCCGCGAGCAGCGCGCCCGCCAGCGAGCCGATCGCCATCAGGGTGTTGAACAGCCCGTACATCCCCACGCCGCCGTGGAAGATGTCGTCCGCGAAGGCGCTCAGCCAGATCGGGAAGTTGAACCCGAAGGTGCCGACGAAGCCGACGAGGACGATCGGCCAGATCAGCTCGGGGTGCTTGGAGACGTAGTTCAGGCCTTCCCTCAGCTGTCCCTTGCCGCGCGGCTTGCGCGGGGTCGGGTGCAGCTCGCGGGTGCGCATCAGCAGCAGGCCGGTGAGCGGCGCGAGGAAGGACAGGCCGTTGGCCAGGAACGCCCAGCCGGGGCCGACCGCGGCGGTGAGACCACTGGCCACGGCGGGGCCGATGAGCCGGGCGGACTGGAAGTTCGCGGAGTTCAGCGAGACGGCGTTGCGGACCTGGTCGGGGCCCACCATCTCGGACACGAAGGACTGCCGGGTCGGGTTGTCGACGACCGTGACGAGGCCGGTGAAGAAGGCCGCGAGGTAGACGTGCCAGACCTGGACGTGTCCGCTCAGGGTGAGCGTGGCGAGGAACAGGCCGCTGATGCTCATCGCGCCCTGGGTGCAGAAGAGCAGCTTGCGCTTGGCGAAGCGGTCCGCGATGACGCCGCCGTACAGACCGAACAGGAGCATCGGCAGGAACTGCATCGCGGTGGTGATGCCGACCGCGGCCGAGGAGCCGGTGAGGCTCAGGACCAGCCAGTCCTGGGTGATGCGGGCCATCCATGTGCCGGTGTTGGAGACAACGGCGCCGGAGGCGAAGAGCCGGTAGTTGCGTATCTTCAGCGAGCTGAACATCGACGACTTGGCGGCAGGGGTGTCGAGGGCGGTTGGTGCGGGGGCGGAGTCTGCTCCGGATCCCGTACTCAAAGGCGGTTCGCCTCCTTGGCGTGGTGCGGTCTTGCGGCTCACGGCGGGCGGCCCGCCGTGAGCGCTTCTTACAGGTGCGCGAGCTTCTCCAGGACGGGAGCGGCGGCGCGCAGTCGCGCCCACTCGTCGTCGTCGAGATGCTCGGCGAGGTCAGCCAGCCAGGCGTTCCGCTTGCGGCGGCTCTCCTCGAGCATGGCCTCGGCCGTCTCCGTCTGGGTCACCACCTTCTGGCGGCGGTCCTCGGGGTGCGGCTCGAGCCGGACGAGACCCTTGGCTTCGAGCAGCGCGACGATGCGGGTCATCGACGGCGGCTGCACGTGCTCCTTGCGGGCCAGCTCGCCCGGGGTGGCGTGGCCGCAGCGGGCGAGGGTGCCGAGCACCGACATTTCGGTGGG
The DNA here is from genome assembly GCF_050270335.1 of Streptomyces sp. NPDC059900. NCBI lineage: Bacteria > Bacillati > Actinomycetota > Actinomycetes > Kitasatosporales > Streptomycetaceae > Streptomyces > Streptomyces sp. NPDC059900. Next base: position 16,303 of record NZ_JBNNJZ010000037.1, on the reverse strand, counting down.
GCTCAGCGACTCGTCGACCCGCTGGTGCTTGAGTCGACGGGACAGGCGCATCACGGCGGAGCGCAGTGAGTTCACGGCGGCGGCGTCGTCACCATGGGAGAGGTCCGGCATGTTCGTTAGAGTAACTCATTACTCTAGCTAAAGACCACCTCGATTCCCGCGACGCGTCGCCCGGAACCCTTACGTCACCCATATGAGTGAGGTGGCTGCGGAAAGTGAGACACGGGCCGCGCGGCGGCAGCGACCCTGTCATGTATGGGATCGACAGTGCTCAGCCTGCGAATAGACGGTGAGCTGCTCGACCGGCTCAAGCAGCACGCCGCCAGAAGGGGCATGAGCGTCCAGGACTACGTGGTCGGGACGCTCGTCCGCGGGGACTTCGACGAGCGCTTCCAGAGCGCCGTCGAGGAGACGGAAAAGTTCTACGGGGCGGCCTGATGGCCGCCCCGCAGGCACTCGAACAACGCCGGCGGCCTAGGTCAGGCCGAGCGCCGGCATCAGGTAGTAGAAGGCGAAGACGGCCGACACGACGTACATCGCGGCAGGCACCTCACGGCCGCGGCCCGACGCGAGGCGCAGCACGGTGAAGGTGATGAAGCCGATGCCGATGCCGTTCGTGATCGAGTAGGTGAACGGCATCATCATCATCGTCAGGAACGCCGGGATGGCGATGGTGAAGTCGGCCCAGTCGATCTGGCCGATCGAGCCGGACAGGATCAGGAAGCCGACCGCGAGCAGCGCGGGCGTGGCCGCCTGGGACGGGACCATCGTCGCGATGGGCGTGAGGAAGAGCGCCACCGCGAAGAGGCCGCCGGTCACGATGTTCGCGAAGCCCGTACGAGCGCCTTCGCCGACGCCCGCCGTGGACTCCACGAAGCAGGTGGTGGCCGAGGCGGACGAGGCGCCGCCCGCGGCGACCGCGATGCCGTCGACGAACAGGACCTTGTTCATGCCCGGCATGTTGCCGTTGGCGTCGGTGAGCTTGGCCTCGTCGCCGATACCCATGATCGTGCCCATGGCGTCGAAGAAGCAGGACAGCAGCACGGTGAAGACGAAGAGGATGCCGGTGAGCAGGCCGACCTTCCCGAAGCCGCCGAACAGGCTGATCTGACCGACGAGCCCGAAGTCCGGTGTGCTGACCGGGTTGCCCGGCCACTCGGGAGTCGTCAGGCCCCAGGAGGGAATCTCCGCGACCGCGTTGACGATCATCGCCACGATCGTCATGACGACGATGCTGATGAGGATCGCGCCGGGCACCTTGCGCACGATCAGGCAGAGCGTGAGCAGCGTGCCGAGCACGAAGATCAGTACGGGCCAGCCGTTGAGGTGTCCGTCGCCGCCCAGTTGCAGCGGGACCGTGGTGTGCGCGGCGTCGGGGATGCGCGAGACAAAGCCGGCGTCGACGAGGCCGATCAGCATGATGAAGAGGCCGATGCCGATCGCGATGCCCTTGCGCAGGCCGAGCGGCACGGCGCTCATCACGCGTTCCCGCAGACCGGTGGCGACGAGCAGCATCACGACGAAGCCCGCCAGGACGACCATGCCCATCGCGTCGGGCCACGACATGCGCGGCGCGAGCTGGAGGGCGACCACGGTGTTCACGCCGAGGCCCGCGGCGAGCGCGATCGGGACGTTGCCGATGACGCCCATCAGGAGCGTGGTGAAGGCGGCGACCAGGGCGGTCGCGGTGACCAGCTGGGCGTTGTCGAGCTGGTGCCCGTACATGTCCTTCGCGCTGCCGAGGATGATCGGGTTCAGCACGATGATGTAGGCCATCGCGAAGAAGGTGGCGAAGCCTCCCCGGACCTCACGGACGAGGGTGGAACCCCGCTCGGTGATCTTGAAGAAACCGTCGATGCCTCCCTGCGGGGGCGTCGGCGGTTTGGCGTCGACCGGGGTGGTGGCCGAGGAAGGCATGCGGGACCTCGTGGACTCAGAGAAACGCAGAGAAAGGGAAGATCGTTAAGCGGTGGCCGCTGATCGATTTGTTTCTTCTTACGAAAACAACCAGCCATTAACGAGCCGTTTCAGTATGAATACATGAAGGGGAATTCGCTATCTCCGCGCGTAGACCCCTGTGCCACCGGGCCTCACCGGCCCCCGCGGAGGCCCGCACCGGCTACTCGTAAGCTGTGCGCATGGAGAAGTGGACCCCCAAGCACGAGGCGCCCGAGCCCCTGGAGGGCCCCGTCGTCGCCACCATCGTCGGCGGCACGATCCTCTGGTTCGTCCTCTTCCTGGTGCAGCTGCCGTTCTACGGCTGGTTCGACGACCGCGACGCGACCTGGTGGGTGTGGACCTGCCTGGCGGGCGCGGGCCTCGGCCTGATCGGCATCTGGTACGTACGGGGCCGCGACGCCGCGATCAAGCGGGACGCGGAGCGCAAGGCGGCAGCCGCGACGGAGTAGTCCGTTCCGCCCGGTCCCGGCGAGGCGCCGTACAACCACGGGAGTGTCCCTGTCCTACCGTGGTCGGATCTTTGGGGCGCTCAAGGGGTGAAGCCCCCATCCCGCCCGTACCGTCGATGCCATGACGCATATCGACGCGGGCGCCGAGCTCGACCCGGTCCACCCGGTGGAGCTGCCCACCGGACGCGCGACGGGCCTGACGGCCGCCGAGGTCGCCGAGCGGGTCGAACGCGGCGAGGTCAACGACGTACCCGTCCGCAGTTCCCGGTCCACCACCGAGATCATCCGGGCGAACGTCTTCACCCGCTTCAACGCGATCATCGGCGTGCTCTGGGTGATCATGCTCTTCGTCGCGCCGATCCAGGACAGCCTCTTCGGCTTCGTGATCATCGCCAATACGGGCATCGGCATCATCCAGGAGCTGCGCGCCAAGAAGACCCTGGACGGACTCGCGGTCATCGGCGAGTCCAAGCCGACGGTGCGGCGCGACGGCAGAGCGGCCGAGATCTCCACCTCCGAGATCGTCCTGGGCGACCTGGTCGAGCTGGGCCCCGGCGACAAGATCGTGGTGGACGGCGAGGCGGTCGAGACCGACAGCCTGGAGGTCGACGAGTCGCTCCTGACCGGTGAGGCCGACCCGGTCATCAAGAAGCCCGGCGACAAGATGATGTCGGGCTCGTTCGTGGTCGCGGGCGGCGGCGCGTTCACCGCGACACGGGTGGGCCGCGAGGCATACGCGGCGCAGCTCGCCGAGGAGGCGAGCCGCTTCACGCTCGTCCACTCCGAGCTGCGCAACGGCATCTCCACGATCCTCAAGTACGTGACGTGGCTGATGGTCCCGACCTCGATCGGCCTGATCATCAGCCAGCTCGTCGTCAAGGACGACAACTTCAAGGAGTCCATCGCCTACACCGTGGGCGGGATCGTGCCCATGATCCCCGAAGGGCTCGTGCTCCTCACCTCGGTCGCCTTCGCGATAGGAGTCATCCGGCTGGGCCGCCAGCAGTGCCTCGTCCAGGAACTCCCCGCGATCGAGGGCCTGGCCCGCGTCGACACGGTCTGCCTCGACAAGACCGGCACCCTCACCGAGGGCGGCATGGACGTCACCGAACTGCGCCCGCTGAACGGCTCGGACGAGGCGTACGTACGAAAAGTCCTCGGCGCCCTCGGCGAGTCCGACCCGCGGCCGAACGCGTCGCTCCAGGCGATCATCGACGCGTACCCCGACAGCGAGGAGTGGCGCTGCACCGAATCGCTGCCCTTCTCCTCGGCCCGCAAGTACAGCGGCGCCTCCTTCAGCGAGGGCGACGGCAACAACTCGACGTGGCTGCTCGGCGCCCCCGACGTCCTGCTGCCCGACAAGGACCCGTCCCTCGCCGAGATCGAGGAGCTCAACCAGCAGGGCCTGCGCGTGCTGCTCCTCGCCCGCGCCGCCGGTGAACTCGACGACCCGGACGTGGCCGACGGGGCCGGGGCGACCGCCCTGGTCGTCCTGGAGCAGCGGCTCCGCCCGGACGCCGCCGACACCCTGCGGTACTTCGAGGAGCAGGACGTCAGCGCCAAGGTCATCTCCGGCGACAACGCGGTCTCGGTGAGCGCGGTCGCCGGGAAGCTGGGCCTGCCGGGCGCGGAGAACACCGTGGACGCCCGCCGCCTGCCCACGGAGCAGGACGAGATGGCCGAGGCCCTGGACGCCAACTCCGTCTTCGGCCGGGTGACCCCGCAGCAGAAGCGGGACATGGTGGGCGCCCTCCAGTCACGCGGCCACACGGTCGCGATGACGGGCGACGGCGTGAACGACGTACTGGCCCTGAAGGACGCCGACATCGGCGTCTCGATGGGCTCGGGCTCGGAGGCGACGCGGGCGGTGGCCCAGATCGTGCTCCTGAACAACAGCTTCGCGACGCTGCCCTCGGTGGTCGCGGAGGGCCGCCGGGTCATCGGCAACATCACGCGGGTCGCGACGCTGTTCCTGGTGAAGACCGTCTACTCGGTCATCATCGCGCTGCTGGTGGTCTGCACACAGGTGGAGTACCTCTTCCTGCCCCGCCACCTCACGCTGCTCTCCACCCTGACGATCGGCGTCCCCGCCTTCTTCCTCGCCCTCGCGCCCAACAAGGAGCGGGCCAAGCCCCACTTCGTACGCAGGGTCATGCGGTACGCGATCCCGGGCGGGGTCGTCGCGGGCGTGGCGACGTTCTGCACGTATCTCCTCGCCCGGAGCCATTACTCGGGCGCGGGAGCGCGGGAAGCCGAGACCAGCGCGGCCACGCTGGCGCTGTTCCTGATCGCCATGTGGGTCCTCGCGATCATCGCCCGCCCCTACACGTGGTGGCGGCTCTGCCTGATCGGCGCGATGGGTCTCGGCTTCCTGCTGGTGCTCACCGTGCCGTGGCTCCAGGACTTCTTCCAGCTGAAGCTGGTCGGCACGACGATGCCGTGGGCGGCGGTCGCGATGGCGGCGGCGGCCTCGCTGGTGATCGAGGTCGTCTTCCGCTGGGTGGACCGCCGCTTTCCGGCGTGAGCCGTTCTTACTGCACGTCGACGAAGTCGCTGGTGGACGTGACGGCCGGGGTGGTGGAGGTACCGGCGAAGACGTAGCGGTAGTAGCCGTCCGCGGAGGCCTTCACGGTCGTCTTCAGGTTGCCCTTGGAGTCGGACGTGATGGTCTTCAGGGTGGAGTAGGAGGCCGCACCCTTCTTCTTGTACTGGAGCTTCACGGACTGCTTGGTGTAACCCGCGTACTTAGAGGTCTCCCAGTTGGCGCGGGTGAGGGCGCCGGTGACCGTGAGGGTCTTGCCCTTCTTGATGGGCTCGGGGGATGCGTTGGTGGTGAGGCGGGCGTTGCGCTGGATGCTGGTGGAGGCCACCACGTCCTTGTCGATGTAGTCGCCGTCGTTGCCGATCGCGTACGCCGACACCTTCCACTTGCCGGCCAGGATGTTGCTGTACAGGTCGAGCTTCGGGTCGACCGTGACCTTGGCCGTGCAGGTGGAGGTGGTCGCGTTGACGACCTTGCAGGTGACCCCGCCTTCATCGGAGAAGATCAGGCCGTCGATGTCGCTCTCGACGTCCGTGCCGTGCCACAGCGCGGCATCGGCGTCGTAGATGCCCTCGGGGTCGGTGGCCGTGACGGCGATGCTGATCTTCTTCTTGTCGGTGGTGCCGAGCACGATGTTCTTGCCGCCGTTGACGGTGACCTTCGTGATCTTGGTGTCGCCTTCGACCTCGTCGGCGGGGGCGTTGGCTGCGAAGGGCGCGAACTTCGGGACGTTCGGCCCGTCGGCCGCCTGGGCGGCAGGCACGACGAGGGCGGACAGGGCCAGGGTGCCGGACAGTGCGGCCACGGTGGCACGAATGCGCATGTGTTCCCCAGTTGGGAAGGGAGCTCCGCGGTCTGGTGGGGGATGTCACGCGGAGCCCAGTGATCTAGGAGTCTGTTGACTCGCAAGATCAGACACACGACCAGGGCGTCTGGTTGCACAAGAAGTGAAGATTTTGTGACCGGGTTCTGGACGCAAAGATTCCGCCCCCGAAGGGGCGCGGGGAACTGCGCGACCAGCCCCCACGCACCCGCAGCAGCACCCGCAGCCGCCTCAGTCGAACCAGCGGTCCCGTTCCAGTTCATCCGTCCGGGAGGGATCCTCCAGCAGCGCCGCCACCTCGAACCGCCGAGGCCACTGCCCCGCCGCCCAGGCGAGCCCCGCGCCCACGCCCTCAAGCGTGGCCGCGTGCACAGTGCCGTCAGGCGTCCTGCGCCAGTCCAGCTCGACGTCCCCGACGAACAGCTCCTCGTACTCGACGTACGTCTCCGGGGTGGCGGGACCCAGCAGCACCCGCACGGAATCCGGCACCGGATGCTCGACCCCCTCCCCCGAGGGCTCCCCCGCCGCCGTCTCGCTCAGCCTGCGCACCTGGAACAGCTCGGCCAGGTCCCCCGCCTTGCGAGGCGCCACGGGAAGCAGCGCGACCCCGCCCGCGACCGGCAGCAGGTCAGGCGCGTCGGCGACCACCGCGTCCGCCACGTCGACCACCACCACCTCCCCGTCCACCACGGCCCGCACCTCGTCCGGCAGCGTCACCTGCTCCGGGTCCAGATCGGCCAGGGCGCCGTACAGCGCGTGCAGCTGGGCCGCCGAAACGGTTCGCTCCGGGTCAGCGAGCCGGTCGAGCAGCTCGGCCGCGCCGCCCGGCTCCTCCAGGAGCGCGGCGACCGACGTACGGACGCCGAGCGCGCGCAGCACCTGCTCGTCGTCGAAACCGGCGGCGTCGGCGGCGTCGTAGAGCCCTTCGAGCAGCGGGTCGCCGCCCGAGGCCCGCAGACCGGCGGGGCGGCGGCCACCGAGGACAGGATTCCCGCGCAGCCACCACGCGGTGTACGACCGGACGCTCTCCGTCGTGCCGTCCGGCAGCAGAATCCGCAGCGGCTGCGTGAGCGCGTCCCGCAGCGGCGGGCGCGAGAGCATGGCCAGGGCCTGCGGCCAGCAGTCCTCGTCGACCAGATCCAGGTCCCGTACGGCGATGATCTCGGTGGCGACCGGCGGCACCGGCGTCTCCGGGAGCCGGTCGAGCACGTCCTCGCACCACACGTCGACCGCGTCGAGCAGCCCGGCGTCGTCGGGCTCGGCGAAGTCGCCCTCGCGCGGGTCGAGCTCATCGGGGTCGAGTACGACGTCCGTGGCGCGGACCAGGGCGAACGTGGCGAGCACACCGCACGCGGCCAGCGGCTGCTCGCCCCAGCGTTCGGCGAGGTCGGCGTCCACCGCGGCGAGTTCGTCCTCGCGCATGACCTGCGCGAAAGGGCTGCCGGGCAGGACGAGTTCACCGGCGGGGGCGAGTTCGCCGTCTTCGTCGTCGGGGAGGGCGAGCGCGCCGAGCCAGGGCTCGTCGCCGGGCGCGAGGTTCGCGTCGCGGACGAGCGAGAGCACGATGTCCGCGAGCTCTTCGGCGTCCAGGGCGTCCTCGTCCCACGTGTCGTCGTCGAGGGACGCGGCGACGGCGGCACGGACCTGCGGGGTCGTCAGGACGGCGCGGGGCGTGGCGGGCAGGGCGCCGAGCTTCTCCAGGAGGGGATGCACGGCGTCGGGGTGCGCGACCTTCAGACCGAGGCGTACGAGGGCTGCCGGGTCGCTGTCGTCGCCGATGACGGGGAGCAGGACCTGGCGGGGGCCGATGGTGGTACGGCCGTCGGCGAGGGGAACGGGAAGCCCGGTGAGCCGGTCCGGGTCCACACCGGCGAGGGTGTCGTAGAGCCGGTGCCACCAGTCCGCGTCGCGCTCCAGACCGGCCAGGCGGTCGATCGCCTCGGTCAGCGGGACGCGCGCGACACCGAGGGTGCGCAGTTCGGCACGCCGTTCGAGGCCCGCGGGCAGCAGGCTGGGAAGGACGTCGGCGAGCACCCGTACGGTGTCGGCGCCCGCGCCCTCCACGACCTCCGCGTCACGCGGCCGCAGCGCGACGGGGACCTCCCACTCGGGTACGTCGGGGTCCTGTTGGGGGACGGCTTCGACGGCGGGCGGCAGGAAGGCCGTGCGGGGCAGCCGGTCGAGGATGGCCTGGCGCAGGGCGCCGTCGAGTTCGCTCTTGCCCAGCGGGCCGGGGACGAGGCCGATGATGCCTTCGCCGACGGGCCGCCAGCCGGCGAGCAGTTCGGCGTACGCGTCGGCCGCGCGCTGCACCAGGAAGTCGGTGAGGGGGCCCGGCGCCGCGTGCCGCCGGGTGGTGTCGAGCGGGAACGAGGCGATGAGCAGCGCGGGCACGCCGAGGGGCTCGTCGCTCGGGGTCGGCGCGTGCAGGACGGGGGCGCTGCGGGGGGCCTCGGGGGCGCCTTCGCGGTCGGTGGGTACGGCCCAGGTCACGGACCAGTGGGGCCGCAGCCGTTCCTCCACGGGGCGGCCGGCGAGGAGGTCGGGCTCCAGGGGCCCCTGTGTGCTGACGGTGCGCCAGCGGGTGTCGCCGTCACGGCTGTCGGCGATGTCGACGAAGCCGTGGTCGGGTGCGGCGGTGCGGCGGAGGGTGCGGGCGGGGTGCTCGCCGACCTGGACGACGACTTCTTCGAGCCCGGGGAGGGCAAGCAGAAGGGCATCGTCGATGCCTTCAAGGAGCCGTACGACGAGGTCCTCGGCGGCGGCGTCGCGCAGGGGCAGGATGACGACGGTGTCGTACCCCTCCGGGGCGGTTCCTTCGGCGGCGAAGGGGAGCCGGAGCAGGGGCACGTGCCCGTCGCGCCTGCGGATCTCGTCGCCGAGGCCGGGGCTGAAGCGGGCGGTGTCGGCGGCGAGTTCGCGTGCCTCGCCCAGGGACCAGCGGACGCCGCCGGTCCGGCCCACCAGGGCGGGCTCGTCCGAAACGGCCAGCACGGCGGCGAAGCCGACGCCGAACCGTCCGACGGCTCCGTTGTTCTGCTCCTCCCGCTTCGCGGATGCGCGGAGGGTGGAGAGGGATTCGACGCCGGTGGCGTCCAGGGGGGTGCCGTTGTTGGCGGCGGCGAGGACTCCGTCCCGGAGGGTGAGGGAGAGTCGGCCGGGGGCGCCGGCCCTTGCCGCCGCGTCGGCGGCGTTCTGGGCGAGCTCGACGATCAGGCGGTCGCGGTAGCCGCCGAGGGCGAGGTCCTCCTCGGCGTTGGCGTCCTCCCGGAAGCGGGCAGGGCTCGCCGCCCAGGCATCGAGGACTCCCCGGCGGAGCCGTGCCGTGCCGAACGGGTCAGTACCCTCGGCCGCCGGCCGCACGGTCTTGCTCACGGTGTCGTCTCCCTCACTCGGTTCGCGCGCCGAACGCTATCGCGTCCCGCGGCGCACCTGATGATCGGCAGCCCTCAACTGGCCGGGGGCCATACGCGGTCCATCGCCCCGCGGTACGACTCCGCGCTCCACGCGGGGCGCCTCCCGCCTACCAGGCACAGGACCAGCCGCCCGGGCCAGAGCCCCACCTGCACCCGACCGGCGCCTTTCCCACACTCCACCCGGACGTCTCCCACCCACCCGCCCGATTGCCCCGCAGCACCCCACGCAGGCGGGGGCAGCCGCCCTCACCACTCCCGCGCTCCGCGCGACTCTTCCCCGCCCACCCGCCCGTTGCCCTGCGGGTCAATGAGGCGGGGAGGGAGACATCCGGGGGCATCGGGTGGGTGGGCGGGAAAACCCGCGCGGAGCGCGGAAGACAGCCCACCACAGCGCAACAGGCCAGACAGACGGGAAGCATCCGGGGTAACCGGGTGGCTGGGCGGGAGACACCCGCGCGCAGCGCGGAAGACCACCCACCGGCCCGCAGGCAGGAAACCGACTGCCCCCACAACGCTGCCCACCACGGGGCAAACGGGTGGGTGGGCGGGAAAGAACCGCGCGCAGCGCGGAAGACAGCCCTCCGGCCCGCAGACAAAAAGCCGACCGCCCCCACAACACAGCCCCCACCACCGGGCAAACGGGTGGGTGGGCGGGAAAGCCGCGCGCAGCGCGGAGAAGCAGCCCACCGCCCCGCAGCCGAAGCGAACCCCTGAAGCCCCCCTGGCCAAGGGACCGCCACCCCCAGCGGGAGCTACGAGTGGCCGAGTTCTTCTGACGTCGCTTCCTGGGGGACCGAGCCCGAGTCGGGGGACGGGCGCAGGGGGAGCGCGTCCACGCGGGTTTCGTCGAGGACCGGCGCGGCGGGGCGCGAAGGAGCCGGCATCACGGCCGCCTCCGAGTGCCCCCCGCAGCCGTAAGCGAGAGACACCACATGCCCGTCCGCAGGACCGAACTCATTGGCGCACACCCCGAACGCCTGCCCGAGCGACCCGCCGATCGGCGCGAGGAAGCCGCAGCTCACGCAGGACGCGGGCGCGGCCTGCGCCATCGCGGTCTTCGCGCCGTACGACTCCTCCCAGCGGTCGGCCGCCGCATGCAGCCCGTACCGGGACAGGACACGCGCCCGGCGCATGCCGAGCTCGTCGGCGAGCGCCGCGATCGAGCCGCGCGCCGGCGCGGACGGCAGATCGGCGGGCGGCCCCGCGGTGATCTCGGCGTCCTCCGCCTCGGCGAGCTCCGCCATCTCCTCGGAGAACACGGAGTTCGGCGGCGGCTCCTCCTCGCCCGAGAAGCCGGGCTCGAGGCGCAGGTCCTCCGCGTCCGTGGGGAGCAGGTCCCCCGGACCCATGTCACCGGGACGCAGCCGCTCGCTCCACGGCACCCACTCGGGGGCAAGGAGCGCGTCGGGCCCCGGAAGCAGCACCGTCTCGTCGAGCGTGACGACCTTGCCGCGCGAGGCACGGGCCACCGTCACGGCCCAGCGCCAGCCGCGGTAGCCGAATTCCTTGCACTCGAACAGGTGCGTGACGACGCGGTCGCCCTCGACCACGACCTCCACGTGCTCGCCGACCACACCGGGCGCGGCGGCCTCCTCGGCCGCGTCCCTGGCAAGGCCCACCGCCTCGGCGCACAGGCGGTCGGGAGTACGCGGGGTACGGCTTCGCGTTGTCGCTGCGCTCACAGGTATCGCTTCTCCATTACGCCGTCTCACGAGTGCGCCACCCTTACGCGGGGGTGCGGACGGAGCGGACCGGAGGGCCGCGTCGACGTCCGCGCCCGAACGTCCTCGGGCGCACCTACGTCATCCATTCTGCGGGATGACCGAGAGGCGCGCGGCCAAGAACAACCGCCGCAGGCGCGCTACGCACGCTACCTTCTCCTGGCCCCTGGGCCTACACCGGCGTGCCCGGCCCCCTGCGCCGGCCACCCGCGATACCGCCGCTTCGAGGCGGTTTACGACCCGCCCACCCGTTTACCCCGCGGCCGATCCGCACTTGTGAGGCCCAATAGGGGGCACTATGACGAGGTGACTGCCGCAAGGTCGTCGTCCTACCGAGGCGGACGGGGCCCGGTGCTGAGCCGGGCCGTCCGCCGGGTCGGCCGTGCCCTGCACCTGCCGTTCACCGGCACGGCCCGCGGCATCCGCAAGGCCACGCACGCGCACGGCGCGGGCGAGTCGGGACTCGGCAAGCTCATCGAACTGCACGCCGTGAACGGCGCGGGCGACGTCATGATCACCATCGCCCTCGCCTCGACGGTCTTCTTCTCCGTCCCCACGGACGAGGCCCGCGGCCGGGTCGCCCTCTATCTCGCCATCACCATGGCGCCCTTCACGCTCCTCGCCCCCGTCATCGGCCCCCTCCTCGACCGCCTCCCGCACGGCCGCCGCTATGCGATGGCCGCCGCGATGCTGGCCCGCGCCCTGCTCGCCCTGCTGCTCTCCGAAGCGGTGATCACCGGCAGCCTTGAGCTCTATCCCGCCGCGCTCGGCGTCCTGGTCGCGTCCAAGGCATACGGAGTAGTACGCAGCGCGGTGGTGCCACGGCTGCTGCCCAGAGGCTTCTCCCTGGTCAAGGCCAATTCGAGAGTCACGCTCGGCGGGCTGCTGGCCACCGGCATCGCGGCGCCGATCGGGGCGGGGTTGCAGGCCCTCGGCCCGAGATGGCCGCTCTACGGCGCCTTCGTGATCTTCATCGTCGGGATGTTCCTCTCCCTCTCGCTGCCGCCCAAGGTCGACTCGGCGAAGGGCGAGCACAAGGCACTGCTCGCCGCCGACGAGGAGCATCTGCACCTGCACGCCCGCGCCGAAGCCGCGGCGGACACGTCCAGGAAGCGGCGCCTCGGTCTGCGTACGGTCGGGCCCGCCGTCACGCACGCCCTCGCCGCGAACGCGGCACTGCGCTGTCTGTCCGGCTTCCTCATCTTCTTCCTCGCCTTCCTGCTGCGCGAGGAACCGCTCGGCGGCCAGAGCGCCGCGGTGTCCCTGGGGATAGTGGGAGTCGCGGCCGGTGCGGGCAACGCGCTGGGCACCGCGGTCGGCGCCGGCCTGAAGTCCAGGGCGCCGGAGATCATCATCGTGACCGTCGTCGGCATCGTGCTCGGCGTGGCGATCACCGCGACGGTGTTCTTCGGGGCGGTGGGCGTCGCCTGTCTGGGCGCGGTGGCGGGCTTCGCGCAGGCCATGTCGAAGCTGTCCCTGGACGCGCTGATCCAGCGGGACGTCCCGGAAGAGGTCCGCACGTCCGCCTTCGCCCGCTCGGAGACCATCCTCCAGGTGGCGTGGGTGGTGGGCGGCGGAATCGGCATGGCCCTGCCGCTGAACGGGGTACTGGGCTTCTCGGTGGCCGCGGCGATCGTCGCCGCGGGCTGGCTCTCGACCGTACGAAGCCTGCTGTCGGCCGCCCGGCACGGCGGGAAGCGCCGCCCCCGGGTGGCGTGAGCCGGACAAATCACCGGGCGCGGCCCACCGGATCCACCGCTGCGGCACGCCGCGACCCCCACGTGGCGGGACGGCACGGGGTGCCCGATAGCCTTCGCCCATGACCTCCCTGCTCCGCGGCGGAGCCGCACACGTTCTCAGCTCGGCGCGCGGCCGCCGTTCCGTGGCCGCCATTGGCGCTGTCTCCGCCGGACTCCTCGTCCTGTCGGCCTGCGACAAGCCGACGCCGCTCGCCACCGTGACGGTCGGCAAGGAATCGGTGAACTCCGATGCCACCTGCTACGACGACGGCGACGACATCGGTCGTGCGAAGGCCGCCAAGTGCGCCCTGAAGAAGGCCTCGAAGTCGATCTCCGTGGGCCAGGGCGAGACGCTGCGCATCGGCGTCGACCCCGAGGTGGCGAAGACCGGCTGGGCCCTGTGGGTCAACGGCCAGCAGGTCACCAACCCCTCCAAGAAGACGTACTACGCCTTCGAGGGCATCGACCTCTTCGCCCCGCAGCAGGGCCAGCCCGCGCCGGACAAGCTCTACATCAGCATCGTGGAGCAGGACAAGGACGGCCAGAAGTTCAAGGGCGTGTGGAACTTCAAGCTCAAGAACGCCGACGCCTGACATCTCCGCGCCGTTGATCTCCGAAAGCCCGCGGATCCTGGTGGCCACCGCAGTCCCCGCCGAACGGGACGCGGTGGCCGGTTCGCTGCCCGCTCGTGCTGACGCCGTCGCCGTCGGGGTGGGCCCCGCGGCCGCCGCGGCGCACACGGCCGCGGCCCTCGCGCGCGCCCCGTACGACCTGGTGATCTCCGCCGGGATCGGCGGCGGCTTCCTGCCCGACGCACCGCTCGGCTCCGTCGTGTTCGCCGACGAGATCACCGTGGCCGATCTGGGCGCCGAGACCCCCGATGGGTTCCTGCCCGTAACCGAACTGGGGTTCGGTGCCGTCACCCACCGGCCGCCCCTTTCCCTCGTACGGGAAGCGGCCGGGGCCTGCGGCGGCCTGACCGGCACCGTCCTGACCGTCTCCACCGTGACCGGCTCCGCCGAGCGCGCCGCCGAACTGCGGCGCCGCCATCCGCGCGCGCTCGCCGAGGCGATGGAGGGTTTCGGGGTCGCCGAGGCCGCCGCCGCGTACGCACTGCCCGTCCTGGAGATACGCGCGGTCTCCAACGCCGTGGGACCGCGGGACCGCGCGGCCTGGCGGATCGGCGAGGCGCTGGGCGCGCTGGGAAGCGCGTTCGGGAAATTCGCGCCCGTACTGGAGAGTTGGAAACGGCATGACTGAATCGCCCGCGCAGGACGCGACCCCGTACCCGGACCTCCTGCACATCGCTTTCTCGCCCTGCCCGAACGACACCTTCGTCTTCGACGCCTGGGCCCACGGCCGGGTGCCCGGCGCCCCCGGACTCGACGTCACGTTCGCGGACATCGACATCACCAACGGCATGGCCGAGCGCGGCGAACTCGACGTGCTGAAGGTGTCGTACGCCGTCCTGCCCTACGTCCTCGACGAGTACGCCCTGCTGCCCTGCGGCGGCGCGCTCGGGCGTGGCTGCGGGCCGCTGGTCCTGACCCGCGAGGAAGGCGTCGGCCTGACCGGCAAGACGGTCGCGGTGCCGAGCGAGAAGTCGACGGCGTATCTGCTGTTCCGGCTCTGGGCCGCGGACACCCTGACCGGCGGCGGCGTGGGCGAGATCGTGGTGCTGCCCTTCGACCAGATCATGCCCGCGGTGCGGGACGGCAAGGTCGACGCGGGCCTCGTCATCCACGAGGCGCGCTTCACCTATCAGAACTACGGGCTGAACTGCCTGGCCGACATGGGCGAGCACTGGGAGCGGACGACGGGCCTGCCCATCCCGCTCGGCGCGATCATCGCCAAGCGGTCCCTGGGCGAGGAGCGGCTGCGGCAGCTCGCGGACACCGTCCGTACGTCGGTGCGGATGGCCTGGGACGACCCCGGGGCGTCGCGCCCCTACGTCCAGGAGCACGCGCAGGAAATGGACCCGGCGGTCGCCGACCAGCACATCGGCCTGTACGTGAACGAGTTCACGGCCGACCTGGGCGAGAACGGCTACGCGGCGATCCGCGGGCTGCTTACGCGAGCGGCGGCGGAGGGGCTCGTACCGCCCCTCGCGCCCGACGCACTCGCCTTCGGCCGATAAGCAGGCCGGAAATTCGGCCGGTAACTACACGTCCAGCTGGTCCGCGACCGCGCGCAGCAGACCGGCGATCTTCGCGCCCGACGCCTTGTCGGGGTAGCGGCCCTTCTCCAGCATCGGCGTGATGTTCTCGAGGAGGGTGGTCAAGTCCTGGACGATGGACGCCAGTTCGTCGGGCTTGCGCCGCTGGGCCGCCGCCACCGACGGCGTCGGGTCGAGGATCGCCACCGACAGGGCCTGGTCACCGCGCTGGCCTGCAACGACGCCGAACTCGACGCGCTGGCCGGGCTTGAGTGTGTCGACACCTGCGGGCAGTACGGAGGAGTGCACGAAGACGTCGCCGCCGTCATCGCGGGAGAGAAAGCCGAAGCCCTTCTCGCTGTTGAACCACTTGACCTTGCCGGTAGGCACCTGAAGTCCTCGTCCTCGTACTTGTCGTCGTACGCGTCTATGCCGCGGAAAACGGCTCTGGATAGCACTACAGCGGGTCGCCCGACCCGCCAGCACCAAGACTATTGGTCCGGGGGCCGGTGACAAGACGTCCCCGGATTCTTCCTTCGCCCCGGGAACTACCCTGGTGGGGTGCGTGACAAAACCCAAGCGAATTCCGCCGGACCGGGCGACGGCCTGGTCCGGACCGGGGCAATCGTCTTCTTCGTCGGAGCCGTGGCCACTCTGGTCACGGTGGCCCCGCTGTTCCTCGGCACCGACCCCTTCCCGCCCATCGCGTACGCGGTGTGCATGCTGATGGGCGTCGGCTTCGTCGTCGCCGTGGCGGGAGTGCTGCGCGGTATCGCCGTCCAGCGCCGTCAGGCCAAGTCAGCGGCTACTTAGCGGCGGACCCGGCGACGTACGCGTCGAGCCAGGCCGGGAACGCTTCCAGGTCGGTGAGCACGGCGTCCGCGCCCGCCGATCGCAGTTCCGCTGCGTCGCACGGCCCGGTCGCCACCGCGACGGAGAGCGCGCCCGCCGTACGCGCGCCGCGTACATCACCGGTGTGGTCGCCGACGTACACCGCCGCGTCGTGCTCGCGCAGCGCCTCCGCCTTCGCCTCGGCCCACAGCCAGCCGATCACCGCGTCCGCCTCGATGCCCAGGTGCGCCAGGTGGAGCTTCGCGTTCGGCTCGTGCTTGGCCGTCACCACGATCGCCCGGCCGCCGTGCGCGCGCACCGCCGCGACCGCCTCACGGGCGCCGGGCATGGCGAGCGTGGGGGCGATGGCGTGTGTGGGATAGATCTCACGGTAGCGGTCGCCCATCGCCTCGATCTGCTCCGCGGGGAACCAGTGGCGCAGCTCCTCCTCCAGGGGCGGGCCGAGCCGGGTGACGGCGAGATCGGCGTCTATGTACGTTCCGGTCTCGGCGGACAGGGCCCGGTAGGCCTCCCTGATGCCGGGCCGGGAGTCGATGAGGGTCATGTCGAGGTCGAAGCCGACCGTCAGAGCGCGTGAGGTCATGAGGCCATTGTGCCGAGCCCCGACGACCTGGACCGGGGGCCGGGCCGCGCCCGTAGACTGAGCC
>NZ_JBNNJZ010000036.1:0-35788 GCF_050270335.1 Streptomyces sp. NPDC059900 | reverse complement strand
GAACATCAACACTCACGACGCCGCGCGCAACATATTTAAATACTAGGCGCAGGGCGGCACCCTCCTCGTCTCCTACTTCTCCGGCATCGTCGACGAGCACGACGCCGTGCACCCCGGCCCCTGCCCCGGCGCCCTGCGCGACGTGCTCGGTCTGACCGTCGAGGAGTTCTCACCGCTGCTCGACGGCCAGAGCGTGCGCATCACGGGCCCCGAGGGCGCCGGACTCACCGGCGACGTATGGACGGAGTTCGTCGTGCCCCGCGGCGCCGAGACCGTTTGGACCTACGCGGACGGCCTGGCCGCCGGGCATCCCGCCGTCACCCGGCACCGGCTCGGCGACGGCACCGCCTGGTACGTCTCGACGCGCTTGAGCGCCCGCGACCTGGACACCCTGCTCGCCGCCGCCTGCGCCGACGCGGGCGTCTCCGAACGTCCCGAACTCCCGCGTGACGTCGAGGTGGTGACCCGGACGGGCGACACCGGCACCTATGTCTTCGCCATCAACCACTCCGATTCCGACGCCAAGGTGCCGCTCGACGCGCACGGCACCGAACTGGGCACCGGCGAGCGTGCCGCGGGCCGCCTCGCGGTGCCCGCGGGCGCGGTCCGGGTCGTACGCCTCGACGGCTGACCCGGCCCTCAGACGGCCGGGCGGGTCCGTGGGGGACCCCACCCGGTCCGGTGGCGTCGCGCCGATCGCTTCGGGCGCGGCGCCACCACCTCCTCATCACCCCTCATCACCCCCACTCCACGTACCGCGAAGTCGAAGGGACATCGACGATGCACGGAAACGGAACACCAGGGCCGCACGGAACACGCGGCTCACGCGTCACCCGCAGAACCGTCTTGGCGGCCGCACTCGGCGGCGCCGCGCTCACGGCCCTGCCCGCCCGCACCGCGAGCGCCGCCGCCACCCTCGCCAACGGCGGATTCGAGAGCGGCACCACCGGCTGGAGCACCTACGGAACCTCCGCCGCCTCCTTCGCGGAGGCGGGCGGCCGCACCGGCGGCGGGCGCCTGTCGCACTGGTCGGCGTCGGCGTACCGGGTCGAGACGTACCAGTACCTCACCGGCCTCACCAACGGCACGTACACCCTCACCGCCTGGGTCCGCTCGAGCGGCGGGCAGAAATCCGCCTACCTGGCCCTCAAGAGCGGCTCCACCGAACAGCGCACCGACCTGCCGCCCACCCCGAACGGCACATGGATACGCCTCGTCACCTCCGTCACGGTGACCGGCGGCGCGTGCACCGTCCGCCTGTACTCCGACGCGCACGCCGGGAACTGGGCGAACTTCGACGACATCACCCTCACGCCCGGATCGACCGGCCTGCCGCTCAAGGGTGCCGACATCTCCTCGCTCAAGAAGAGCGAGGACTTCGGCGGCGTCTACCGCAACGCGTCGGGTGCCAGGTCGGATGCCATCGCCGTGCTCAAGTCCGCCGGGATGAACTACGCCCGGCTGCGCGTGTGGGTCGACCCCGCCGACGGCTACTGCGACAAGGCGCAGGTCCTGGCCGTGGCCAAGCGCATCAAGGCGCACGGCATGAAGCTCCTCGTCGACTTCCACTACTCCGACACCTGGACGGACCCGGGCGCCCAGACGATCCCGTCGGCCTGGGCGGGACACTCCTACGCCCGGCTGAAGAGCGACGTCCACGACCACACGTACGACGTCCTGAACGCCCTCAAGGCACAGGGCACCACCGCCGACATGGTCCAGATCGGCAACGAGCTGAACGGAGGCATGCTCTGGCCCGCGGGATCGACCTCCGACTGGTCGCAGCTCGCCGGTCTCCTGACGGCCGGAGCGACGGCCGCGAAATCCGTCTCGTCGAACACTCTGGTGGCCCTGCACCTGGCCAACGGCGGCGACAACGCCCTGTACCGCACCTGGTTCGACAACGCGGTCTCCCGCAAGGTGCCCTTCGACGTGATCGGCCTGTCCTTCTACGGCTACTGGCACGGAGCGCTCAGCGATCTCCAGGCGAACATGGACGACCTCGCGGCGCGCTACGCCAAGCCGCTCTACGTGGCCGAGACGGCCTATCCCTTCCGCCTGGACAGCGACGACGACTGGGAGGACGTCATCGACAAGACGGAGGAACTCGTCGGCGGCTATCCGGCGACCGAGGCGGGCCAGGCGGCCTGGTTCCGCGACATCCAGAGCGTCGTCGAGGCGGTCCCCGCCCGCCGCGGCCTCGGCGTCTTCTGGTGGGACGCCACCTGGACGGCCGTCGAGGGCAACGGCTGGGACCCGACGGACCCCTCGACGGGCAACGCGTGGGAGAACCAGGCGCTCTTCGACTACGACGGTGTGCCCACCGAGGCCATGAGCGGCTTCACGCACCGGTGACGCGGGGCAGAGCTCAGGCCCGCATCACCAGGCGGTCCACCGCGGGATTCCCCGAGCCGTAGGCGACCGGCACAAGCTCGCCGACCCCGGTCGCGTACAGCGCCTGTTCGAGTCCGCTCACCAGGTGCTGTACGTCGACCGGCGGGCGGACCACCAGGCGCAGGAAGCGGCTGGAGCTGCCGATCTTGTTGCCGCATTCGCGGACCAGGATGCCGTGTTCGGTGAGCAGCCGGTCGCGCAGAACCACACCGTCGATGCCGTCGGGCAGCCGCACGTACACGAAGTTGCCCTGTGAGGGATAGCTGGTGAGCCCGGGAAGGCGGCCGAGGTGCCAGATCATCTCCTGGCGGTCGCGGCGCACCTGACGCAGGCTCAGGTCATAGGCGTGGCGGTGCTGCTTCAGCATGAACACCACCGTCTCCGCGAAGGAGTTGAGGTTCCACTTCGGCAGCGCGGCGCGCACTCTGCCGGCCAGGCCCGGATTGGCGACGAGGTAGCCGAAGCGCACGCCGTGCAGACCGAAGTTCTTGCCGAGGCTGCGCAGGACGATGACATTGGGCCGCAGGACCGCCTCGTCGGCGACGCTCGACTCAGGACCCGCGTCGGCGAACTCCAGGAACGACTCGTCGACGACGACCAGATCGAGGTCCTGGAGCGCGTCGAGCAGCGCGAGCACGGAACGGCGCGGAAGCATGCCTCCGTCCGGGTTGTTGGGGTTGCAGATGACCGCGGTGCGCGAACCCCGCGAGCGTACGAAGCCGACGAAGGTCCCCGGATCGAGCACGAAGCCTTCGGACTCCGGGAGCAGGAACATGTCCACGCGCTTGCCGGTCTCCATCGACTGATCGGTCCACCGCCCGAACGTGGGCACGGGCACGGCGAGCGCGTCGCGCACCAGCAAGTGGTCGATCCAGGTGATGAGTTCGGTCGATCCGTTGCCCATCACGACGGTCTGCGGATTGAGCCCGAGCACGGCACTGAGCTCGGCGGTGATGGTGTCCGCGCCGCTCGGGTAGTACGTGAGGATGTCGCGAAGCCGCCCGCCGAGCTCCTCGTACATCTCGGGCGTGGGGAAGTACGGATTGCACGGGATGCAGAAGTCGACGAGCGGCTGTCCGCTGTGCGCGGCCGCCCTGTTCAGCGCGGAGTACGAAGGGGTGTGCGCGGTGGACGCGCGGAAGAGAGCGGTGACGTTGCCCGCGTCTGCCATGGGAGGCCTCCGGATGGGGGAGGTGGTGTCCCCCGTACATACGTACGCGGGCGCGCGCATGCTCAACCAGGGGGGCGCGAGAGGAGATTGAGCCGGCGGTCGCGGTCCGAGGGGCGGGTCAGCTCGCCGGAATCCACACCCGCATGGCGCCGTCCTGCCGGTTCGCCCACGCGTAGTACGGCACCGCCGTCAGCTGCGTCTCGCGTCCCTCCGATCGCAGGCGGCCGACGGCGGTCACGACCGTGATGCCGCCCAGGAGGTCCGGGCGGTTCTCGGCGACGGTGCGCGCGGTCGGCGCGAGCGTCACGTCGTCGAGACGCAGGCCCGCTTCCTGGTCGACGCTCTCCAGGCAGTACACGAGGGGCCCGCGCTCCACGGCCAGGCAGCCGCGGACCGCGTCCACCCGCGGGTCCGGCTCCCTGAGCCGTACGTCGAGGGCGAGGTCGAGGACGACGCGCTCGCCGGGGCGCCAGCGGCGGCGGATCCGCAGCCAGCCGGGGTCCGTCTCGGTGCGGTCCTGCCGGTCCGGCGCGGTCACCGTGAACTCGGCGCACCAGGAGGGGATGCGCAGCGAGAGGGTCCAGTCGCGGTCCGCCGGTGCCGCGTCGACGGTGACCGTGACCCGGCCCTTCCAGGGGTAGTCCGTCTGCACGGTGACCGCCCCGCCGCCCGCGCCGTCCGTCGCGTAGGTCCCCGTCGCGTACTGGTGCAGTTGCAGGCCCTGCCCGTCGCCGCTCGCCGCGTAGTGGGGCAGCGAGGCGAGCAGGCGCATCACGTTCGGCGGGCAGCAGGCGCAGCGGAACCACGGCGTGCGGCGGGCCGTCCCGTCGCCGGGAAGCGGCTCGTGGTCGTCGCGCACCTGGAGCGGGTTGACGTACAGCCAGCGGTCGCCGTCCAGGGAGACACCGGACAGGAAGCCGTTGTAGAGGGTGCGTTCGACCAGGTCGGAGTAGCGGGTCTCGCCGGTGAGCAGCGCCATCCGCCAGGACCATTGCACGGAGGCGATGGCCGCGCAGGTCTCCGCATACGCCCGGTCGGGCGGCAGCTCGAAGGGCTCCCCGAACGCCTCGCCCTCGTGCCGTGCGCCGACCCCGCCGGTGACATACGTCTTCTCGGCGGTCATGGCGTGCCAGAGCCGCTCCAGGGCCTCGCGCAGCGACGCGTCGCCGCTCTCCATGGCCAGGTCGGTGGCCCCGGCCAGGAGGTACAGCTGCCGCACGGCGTGCCCGGTGACCGTCGGCGCCTCCCGTACGGGCAGATGGTCCTGCCAGTACGCCGGGCCCGGATCGCGGCTGCGGTCGGCGTTCCCGGCGAGCAGTCCGTGGCCGCGCCGGTCCGTGAAGTGCCCGGCGAGATCGAGGAAGCGCCGCTCCCCGGTCTCGCGGTACAGCTCCACCAGGGCGGTCTCGATCTCCGGATGCCCGCAGATCCCGTCGTGCTGCTTCTCCGGCTTCTTCCCCGGTTCTTTCCCCGGCTTCTTCCCGGGCCCGAAGACGGAGTCGATGTATGCGGCGAACCGGACCGCCACGTCGAGGAGTTCGCGGCGTCCTGTGGTCCGGTGGTGTGCCACGGCCGCCTGGATCAGATGGCCCGCGCAGTACAGCTCGTGGCCCCAGTCGAGCTCGCTCCAGCGGCGTTCGGGGCGGGCGACCTGGTAGTACGTCTGGAGGTATCCGTCGGGGTCCTGGGCCGCGGCGACGAGCGACACGAGCCGTTCCACCTCCGCGGCGGGACCGTCGTCGCCGGGATCGTCGGCCAGCTGCCAGGAGGCGGCTTCGAGCCACTTGTGGACGTCGGAGTCCTGGAACGGGTAATCCCCGCTGAAGGTGCCGGAACCCTCCGCCGCCGCACGGAGGTTGGCCAGATTCCCCGCCTGTTCGAGGCGCCCGGGCCCCTGCGGGATGCTGACCGAGGCGTTGATGTGCCGCCGGGCGGCCCAGAAGCCGCCGGTGATGCGTGCCGATGCCGCCGGGCGCAGGGCGGTGTGCGCGTGCGCACGCAGACGGATCGGTCCCGGGGGTATGGGCGGGGGCGTGAGATCGGGCATGCGTGCCATTCCCTCTGTGCCATGTCGTGCCGTGTTGTGCCATGTGTGTTCGGTATCTGGAACATCGTTCGGCGAATTGCTGCCGCCGACGCTACCCCGGACGGCCGGGCGCGGGGGAGGGGTCGACCGCATCCGGGGCTCCCGCACGACCGCCGCTCCCCGGCCGCGGCTCCTACGATCAGGGCCATGAGCCCCCGCCTGCTGATCTACAGCCGCACGGCCGCCTACCGGCACGCGTCGATCCCCGCCGGGGTCGCCGCCCTGCGCGAGCTGGCCGGGGAGAACGGCTGCTCCGCCGACGCGACCGAGGACCCGGCCGCCTTCGAGCGGGACCTGCCCGGCTACGCGGCGATCGTCTTCCTCTCCACCAGCGGCGACGTCCTCACCCCTGCCGGACGGGCCGCGCTGCGGGCACACCGGTCGGCGGGCGGCGGCTTCCTGGGCGTCCACGCCGCGGCCTGCACCGAGTACGACTGGCCGTACTACGGCGAAATGCTCGGCGCGCGCTTTGCCCGCCACCCCGCCCACCAGCCGGGCCGTCTGATCGTCGAGGACCACGCACACCCCGCCACCGAACACCTCGCCGCCACCTGGGAGTTCACCGACGAGTGGTACGACTTCGGGAGCTCGCCGCGCGGCGCGGTGCGGGTCCTGGCGTCGGCCGACGAGGCCAGTTACGAGGGCGGCGGCATGGGCGCCGACCACCCCCTGGTGTGGTGCCACGAGAACGGCGGGGGCCCGGTGTTCTACACGGCACTCGGGCACGCCGAGGAGGCCTACGCGGACCCGGACTTCCGCGCCCACCTCCGGGGAGCCCTGCGCTATGTGACAGGGCGGTAGCCGCCGTCCTGCCCGGAAGGCGGGAAAGCGGCTACCGTCCTCGCCGTCAGATCTGGTTCTCGCCCCCGTCGACATAGACGTTGGCGCCGAGCATGAAGCTGCTCTGGTCGGAGGCGAGGAACGCCACGACCGCGGCAACCTCCTCGGGGCGGCCCATCCGGCCCAGCGCGGTGTCCGTGGCGAGCTTCGCGCGCACGTCGGTCGCGTTCTCCTCCCCGAACAGATTCGTGATGCCAGGGGTGTCGACCGGACCCGGCGAGATCGCGTTGACCCGGACACCACGGTCCTTGAGCTCGTTGGCCCAGGACCGCGCGAAGGTCCGGACGGCGGCCTTGGACGCCGCGTACAGACCGAACGCCTCCGCGCCGTTGTCGGCGGCCGTGGAGGCGTTCAGGATCACCGAGGCGCCGTCGTTGAGCAGCGGCAGCGATTTCTGGACGGTGAACAGCGTGCCCCGCACGTTGATGCCGAAGATGTGGTCGAAGTCGTCCTCGGTGATCTGCTCGAGCGGCACCAGCGAGGCGGTCGCCGCGTTCGCGAAGACCACGTCCAGGCCCCGGCCCCGGGCGCGGACCGCCTCGTACAGCCGGTCCAGGTCCGCCGGGTCCGCGATGTCTCCCGCCACCGCGGTGACGCTCGCCGCGCCGATGGTCTCGACGGCCGCGTCCAGTTCCGTCTTGCGCCGGCCGGTGATGAACACGTGCGCGCCCTCCGCCGCCAGGCGTACGGCGCTCGCCAGGCCGATCCCGGTGCCGCCGCCGGTCACGACCGCGGTCTTGCCTTCCAGCTGTCCCATGCGAATGACCTCCACAGAAATATGTATCGATCGGTACGGAACGAGACCGTAGCATGGTTCGGGACCGGTCGGTACAGAAGGAGTAGGATGCGGTTCATGGGAACGCAGCAGAAGGCGCCGGTCGGTCGGCCGAGGGGTTTCGACGCCGAGGAGGCCCTCGAACGGGCCATGCGGCTCTTCTGGGAGAGGGGCTACGAAGGCGCCGGCCTCACCGATCTGACCAAGGCGATGGGCATCACCCGCACCAGCATGTACGCGGCCTTCGGCAACAAGGAGGCCCTGTTCCGCAAGGCGCTCGAGCGCTATACCGAGGGGCCCGCCTCCTATGTGGCCCGGGCCCTGGGCGAACCGACCGCCCGGCAGGCGGCCACCGCTTTCCTCGACGGCTGCGTGCGGGTCACCACCCGGCCCGACTGTCCCGCGGGATGCCTCGGCGTCCAGGGCTCTCTTGCCGCCGGCGACGCCGGGCGCAACGCCCGCGAGGCCCTCACCGCCTGGCGCAACGACGGCGTCGATCAGCTGCGCGACCGGTTCCGGCGAGCCGTCGACGAAGGCGACCTGCCCCCGGACACCGACCCCGGACTCGTCGCCCGCTATCTCATGACCGTGTCGAACGGCATCGCCGTCCAGGCCGCGAGCGGTGCCACGCGCGAGGATCTCCAGCAGGTGGCCGACATGGCCCTGCGGAACTGGCCGCCCGCCTGACGGCCGGCGGAAGCCGGCACCGGAGCGGGCGGACGCCCGGCGGACATGCGTGAGCCCCCGCCTCGATGAGGCGGGGGCTCACGTCGGGGTGCTTAGAGCGTGCCCGAGGCGGAGATGGTGACCTCGGCCTTGGTGGCGCCCGACTGCGAGCCGAAGCTCTCGATCTTCTTGACGAGGGCCATGCTCTCCTCGTCCGCGACCTCGCCGAACACGACGTGCTTGCCGTCGAGCCAGCTCGTCACGATCGTCGTGATGAAGAACTGCGAGCCGTTCGAGTCGGGGCCGGCGTTGGCCATCGACAGGAGACCCGGCTTGGTGTGCTTGAGCTGGAAGTTCTCGTCGGGGAACTTCGTGCCGTAGATGCTCTTGCCGCCGGTGCCGTTGCCGGCGGTGAAGTCGCCGCCCTGGAGCATGAACTCCGGGATGACGCGGTGGAACGACGAGCCCGCGTAACCGAAGCCCTTCTCGCCGGTGGCGAGCGCGCGGAAGTTCTCCACGGTCTTCGGCACGACGTCGTCGAAGAGGTTGAACGTGATGCGGCCTTCGGGCTTGCCGTCGATGGTGATGTCGAAATAAGCCTTGATTGTCATGGTCCTCATCCTGTCATTGCTCCGGTTCCACCCGCCAACCGAACCCCCCTATGAGCCGCCCACATCCCCGCTGACCAGGTATGATGCCATCCGGTCAGTCGGTGTTGATCCTCATGAACGTGATCGAGTTCGCCGGGAAGGTGTACGAGAAGGAGCCGGACACGCCCTTGAACGTCGAGGTCACCGGCCTGACCGGGGTCGCGTCCTTGGTGTTCTCCGCGGCCGGGTCGGCGGCCAGCGTGGTCACCTGCGCGGTCCGCCGGACCCGTGTGCCGGGGCCGAGTCCGATCTTCGTGCGCGCATCGGAGCCCTGCGCGTTGACGACCTTGACGATCAGGTCACCGGTGGCCTTGTCCCGGGTGACGACCTGGCGGAACGGCTCGGCGGGCTTGTCGTCCGTGAAGGAACCCCACTTCTTGCCGTCGAGGAAGAGCGTCACCTGGCGGCCGCGCACCTCCACGCGCAGGTCGTAGGTGCGGCCCGTCTCGATGGCCGTCGTGTCCTGGACCATGGTCTGCTTCGCGCCGTCGACGGACTTCTCGACGGCTGACTGCGTGTTGTTCCAGCCGCCCAGGTTCCACCAGTAGTGGTTGCCGGAGTCCTTGACGCCGAAGGCGACCAGGAAGCCCTCCTTGCCGGACTTCTTGGTGGCCTTCACGCTCAGGTCGTAGTTCTGCCAGCCCGTGTCGCCCGCCGTGACCAGGGTGTTCTCGGCGGCCTCGTCGGACTGGACGTACGCGCCGTCCTGGACGGCCCAGGTGCCCTTGTCCGACGCCTTGGTCCACCGGCCGTCGCCGCCGGAGAAGTCGTCGGCCAGGAGTGTCTTGCCGTCCTCGCCGGTGACCTGCACGTCGTCGTACGCGGCGCTGGTCGCCCAGGTGGACAGGCCGACGGCGCCGGTGATGGGGCCGGAGGCGGCGGGGGTGCCGGACGCCGTGGACGGCACGACCTCGTCGCCGACGTTGCGCATGAAGAGCTTCTGCGTCTCGTAGTTGGCCGAGCCCCACGACTGGTCGTTGTCGTACCAGATCATGTTCGGTTTCCACTGCACGTAGTCCTCGTTGGCCAGCAGCGGGGCGTACGAGGCGAGCTTGACGACGTCCGCGTTGCGTTCGAGGCCGGTCATGAAGGCGGCTTCGGACAGGGCGTTGGAGAACTTGTTGCCCTGCGACGCGTACTCGCCGAGGAAGACCTCGGGGCCCTTGCGGTCGTAGGAGTCGTAGCGGTCGTTGTTCTCCAGGAACCACTGCGGGCTGTTGTAGTAGTGCTCGTCGACCATGGCCACGTCCGCGTCGCGGTTGAGCTGCCAGGCCTTGTCGAAGGTCGAACCGCTGTCGTCGGGACCGGAGTTGGAGATGACGGTGATCTCCGGGTGCTTCGCCTCGATGGCCGCGCGGAACTTCTTGAAGCGGGCGAAGAACTCCTCGGGGAGGTTCTCCTCGTTGCCGACCTCCAGGTGGGTGAGGCGGAACGGCTCGGGGTGGCCCATCGCGGCGCGCTTCTTGCCCCATTCGCTGGTCGCCGGGCCGTTGGCGAACTCGATGAGGTCCAGGGTGTCCTGGATGTGCCGCTCGAGCAGCGCCGGGTCGTCGGTGGCCTTGTTCTGGCCGCAGCCGGTCACCAGGGCGGGCACGACGGGCAGCGGCATGGCGCCGGTGTCCTCGGCGAACTGGAAGTACTCGTAGTAGCCGAGTCCGTAACTCTGGTTGTAGCCCCAGAAGTTGGCGTTCGTGGCGCGCTGCTCGACGGGCCCGATCGTGTCCTTCCACTGGTAGGAGCGCTTGCGCTGCCAGCCGGACTGCTCGTCGTACGCCTCGTGGGAGCCGGTGTTGACCAGGCAGCCGCCGGGGAAGCGCAGGAAGCCGGGGTTCAGGTCGGCGATCTTCTGGGCGAGGTCCTTGCGCAGGCCGTTCGCGCGGCCCTTGAAGGTGTCGCGGGGGAAGAGGGAGATCTCGTCGAGCGAGACGGGGGCGGTGCGTGATGCGACCGTGAGCCGGCCGGTGGCGGAGGTGCGTGCCGCGGTGAACGCGGCCTCGTACTTCGCCCAGCCTCCGCGTGCGGTGACGCGGCGCGCCGGGGCGAGGTCGCCCGAGGCGTCGCGCAGGCCGATGGTCAGCGGCGCCTTCTGCGTACCGCCGGTGCGGGCCCAGACCGAGAAGTCGTAACGCTTGCCCTTGGTGACCGCGAGACCGGTGTTGTAGCCGGAGTTGGTGACGGACGAACCGGCGCTCAGGGAAAGGTAGTTGCGGTTACGGGTGTTGAGACGGCCGTCGTCGTTCACCACCTCGGCAGATCCGGATGTGTCCCATGACGTCAGCGGCTTGTAGGCGGCGTTGTCCGCGCTGCTGTACTCGAACGAACGGTTCTGGACGAGCTCGGCGTAGAGGCCGCCGTCCGCCGCGCGGTTGATGTCCTCGTAGAAGACGCCGTACATCGAGTCGTCGATCTTCGCGCCGGTGCGGGTCGCGTCGATGTCGAGGGTGTAGTCGGTGGGTTCGGCCGCGGCGGTGGGTCCCGCGGCGAGCGTTCCGGCGAGCAGGGCGCCCAGGGTGAGCCCGATTCTCCATCGTCTGCGTGCCATGCGTACCCCAGTCCTCGTGAGTTCTGTGCGGTATCTCGACTGTCGGTATTTCGAACGCTGATCCGTGGGTCGAACGGCAACTTAGGTAGCCGGGAGCGGCGCGTCAACGTATTGCGCAGGAAGTGGCCGATGCGGGGCCCGGGGTTCGTGATCTCGAACAACTGCCGTGAAATTCCGGGGACTTCACCGCCGACTCTGTCCGAACCGTTGACGCGTCCCGTGTTCGACCTTACGGTCCGTTCGAAGTTGCGAGCAGCATTCGAAATATCGAACAGAAGTGAGCCGCAATGTCACCACCCCTCCCGAGCCGACGAGGTGTGCTCGGCTCCGTCGGAGCACTCGCCGTCGCGGGCAGCTTCGGACTCGCCGCCGCCAATCGCAGCGCTTCGGCGATCGCGTCGGACGCGGACGTACGGGTCCGCTACTGGAATCTGTTCTCCGGCGGCGACGGCGCCAACATGATCGCCATGCTGGACGCCTTCCGCGCCGCGAACCCCCGCGTCGACGTCAAGGACTCGACCCTCCAGTGGGGCAACCCGTACTACACCAAGCTCGCCATGGCGGCGGCCGGGAACCGCGCCCCCGACCTCGCGGTGATGCACATGGGCCGCATCCCCGGCTTCGCGCCCGGCCGGCTGCTCGACCCTTGGGACGTGCGGCTGCTCGCCCGGTACGGCGTGCGCGAGGCCGACTTCGACCCGGTGCTGTGGAAGCGCGCCGTGGTCGACGGCAAGCTGTACGGCGTCCCCCTCGACATCCACGCCCAGCTCTGCTTCTACCGCAGGGACGTGTGCGAGCAGGCGGGACTGCTCGGCGCGGACGGCGATCTGGCGCAGGTCACCTCGACCGAGGACTGGTTCAAGGCGCTCAAGGCCGCCAAGAAGGCGGTCAAGTCGGGAGCCGCCCACACCATCGGCATCAAGGCCGACGAACCGAACTTCTCCTGGTGGTTCTTCCTGTCGTTCTACACCCAGCTCGGCGGCACCTGCCTCAGCGCCGACGGCAAGGACGTCACCTTCGACACCGACAAGGCCACCGAGGTCCTTGAGTTCCTGCGCCGGCATCTGACCGACGGCTACTCCACCGCGATCGGCATCGCCGACGCCGAGGCCTTCGTCAACGGCTCCGCCTTCACCTGGGAGGGCAACTGGTCGGTGCCGGTCTTCAGCGGGGCCAAGCTCAAGTACGGCGCGACCCCGCTGCCGCCCGTCTTCGGCAAGCCCGCCACCCACACCGAGTCGCACTGCTTCGTCCTGCCGCACCAGTCGCAGCGCGGCGGCGCCACCAACGAGGGCGCGCACCAACTGGCCGCCTACGTCATCAAGAACGCCACCGCCTGGGCGCGCGGCGGCCACATCCCCGCCTACCTGCCGACCCTCGACGACAAGAAGTACCTGGCACTCGAGCCGCAGTCGCAGTACGTCTCGGCGATGGACCACATGGCCGTCGAGCCGCCCGCCTGGTTCGCCGGATCCACCGGACTCCTGGCCCAGCGCATCGGCCCCGTCATCACCTCCTCCAACGTCGGCTCCGCCAAGCCCGATGCCACGGCCCGCCGCATGAAGGACGTACTCGAAAAGCTGGTCGCCATGAAGAACCCGATGGAAGGCAGATCCGCCACCGAGGGAGGGTCCGCCGCGTGAGCACCCTCGACACCGCGGTCGCACCGGCCGCCGTACGGCCCGCTCCGGTCACGGACGCCGACTCGCCGCGGACGCGGCTGACCCGCCGCCTCCAGCACGGCGGATGGTTCGTCGCCCCGTTCCTCGTCCTGTTCGCGCTGTTCGTGCTGCTGCCGATCGGCCGCGGCCTGTGGCTGAGCTTCACCGACGCCAACATCTCCGGCACCGGCGAACGCTTCGTGGGCCTGGACAACTACCGCGAGGCCTTCGACAACCCGCTCATGTGGGACGCCCTGGGCCACAGCGCCTACTTCACCCTGCTGGTGGTGCCCTGCATCGTCGTCCTCGCGTTCCTCCTCGCGATCCTCGCCCACCACATCGAGCGCGCCAAGTGGCTCTGGCGGCTCTGCTTCTTCGCGCCCTTCCTGCTGCCGTCGACGGTCGCGGGCAACCTGTGGCAGTGGCTGTTCAATCCGGCCACCGGGATGATCAACCATGTCTTCGGCCTCGACACGCCCTGGCTGACCCAGAAGTCCACCGCCATGCTCGCCGTCGTGATCACCACCCTGTGGTGGACGGTCGGCTTCAGCTTCCTGCTCTTCCTGGCGGCGCTGCAGAACATCCCGCAGCACCTGTACGAGGCCGCCGCGCTCGACGGCGCCAATGCCTGGCACCGCCTCGTGCACATCACCCTGCCGATGCTGCGCAACATCACCGGCCTTGTGATCACCCTGCAGATCCTCGCCTCGCTCCAGGTCTTCGACCAGGCCGTGGTGATGCAGGACTTCGGTCCCGGCCCCGAGGAGAGCACCCGGACCTTCGTCCAGTACACCCTCGAAGAGGGCTTCACCGCCTACCGCGTGGGCTACGCCTCCGCGATCTCCATCATTTTCTTCGTGCTCATCGCGGCCGTCGCCCTCGGCCGGATGTGGCTCCTGCGCAAGCGTGAGGAGGGCGTGCGATGAGTGTTACGGCCCCGGGCAAGATCCCCGTACATAAGAAGAAGTGGACCCCGAGCCAGATCGTGCTCACGACCCTCGGCGCCGTCGTCTCCGCGCTCTGGATGACGCCGCTTCTGTGGGCCGTGTTCACGTCCCTCAAGTCCGAGACCGAGGCCGTCGAGGTGCCCACCCACTGGGTGCCCGAGGAGTGGACCGGCCAGGCGTGGAAGGCGCTCTTCGAGACCGGCAACATCACCAACTGGTTCGTGAACTCGTTCGTCGTCTCGGTCTGCGTCACCTTCATCGTGGTGTTCGTCAGCGCCCTCGCGGGCTACGGTTTCGCGCGCACCGAGTTCCGGGGCAAGAACGCCCTGCTCGGCCTGGTGATGGCGGGCCTGATGGTGTCGCCCGCCGTGCTGGGCGTGCCGCTCTTCACGACCGTCCAGTCCATGGGGATGGTCGACACCTACTGGGGCATGATCCTGCCGCAGTGCGCGCCCGCCGCGATGGTCTACATCCTCTACAAGTTCTTCCAGTCGATCCCGCACGAGCTGGAGGAGGCCGCCCGCATCGACGGCGCCGGACGCTGGCGGCTCTTCTTCACCATCGTCCTTCCGCTGTCCAGGCCCTCGCTCTCGGCCGTCGGGATCTTCACGTTCATCGCGTCCTGGAACAACTTCCTGTGGCCCTACATGGTGACCAACAACCCGGACCTGATGACCATGCCGAACGGCATCGCGACCGTCATGAACTCCTACGGCATCCAGTGGGCACAGCTCATGGCGGGCGGCCTGATGGCGGGCCTGCCCCTGGTCGTCGTGTTCGTCTTCTTCCAGCGCCAGATCATCAGCGGCGTCGCCCACACGGGCCTTGCCGGGCAATAGGCCCCTATTACCGTGCCGGTGAGGGCGGGGCGGTGGTCTCGCGGGTCACGAGCCGGTGACTGAGTACGGTGGCCGCCCCGCCGCCGGTCCCGGAGCCGTCGCCCGGCGCGGATCCGATGAGGTGGCGGGCGGCCATCGAGCCCATCTCGTACAGCGGGAGGCTCACGGTGGTCAGGCCGAGGGACTTGGCGACCGGGTGGTCGTTGATCCCGGCCACGGAGATCTCGCCGGGCACGTCGACGCCCGCCTGCCGCAGGGCGCCGAGCGCGCCGACCGCGACCTCGTCGTTGGCGGCGAGCACGGCATCGGGCAGCGGCCTGCGTGCGACGAGCCGCAGGGCCGCCGCGTGCCCGGCCTCGTAGTCGAATCCGCCCGGCACACAGGGCGCGCTCCCGCCGAGGCCGGCGTCCCGCATGCGGGCGAGGAACCCGTCCCGGCGCTGTCGGGTGACGGTCATCCCCGGCGGCCCCTCTATGAACGCGATCCGGCGGTGGCCGAGCCCGACCAGATGGTCCGTGGCCAGATGGGCGGCGGCGTGGTTGTCCACGGTGATCGTCGGGCAGCCGAGGTCGCGGTCGGCCAGTGAGACGGCCCGGATACCCTGCTCCCGTGCCTGGCGGACGGCCCTGACCAGATCCGCGTGGCGCGGGTCCTCGACGTAGCCGCTGCCCGCGAAGATCACTCCCGCGGCGCGGTAGTCGCGCATCGCCTGCAACCGCTCGATCTCCGTGGCGGTGCTCCGGTCCACGTTGGACAGCATGGTCACGAAGCCGGCCCGCGTCGTCACGTCGTCCACCCCACGGGCGATGACGGAGAAGTACGGGTTGACGATGTCGCTCACCAGAACGCCCACGAGACGGCTGTTGGGCGAGACCATGGCCCGCGCCAGAGCACTCGGCGAGTAGTCCAGCCTCTCGGCGGCCGCGATGACCTTGGCGCGTGTCTTCGCCGACACAGGATGGTCGGACCCGCTGAGCACCCGCGACGCGGTGGCCACGGCCACGCCCGCCGCCCGCGCGACATCCACCAGCGAACTCACTGACCACCCCCTGTGGGAAACGTTTGCCTCAACATGGCACGCGGAGCGCCCTGTTCGCAATGGCGGCGGGCAACTCGCTTCCTCCTGGCCTGAGTTAACCCCTTGACGGTTCCCCGGAAGTCACCGCTACCGTCAGGAAAGGAAGACGTTTTCCTAGGTGATGACCTTGGAGAACGTCCGAGAGTGCATGAGTACGAGCAGTCGACCGAAGCAAGTGGAGGAACCGAAGGGGGAGAACATGCATGCCCTGATCCGCGCGAATCGGCTCGCCGCCGTCGCGCTCCTGTGCGTCGCCACCGCGACCGCCTGCGGCAGCACAGGCACCCACACCCGTGGTGACGGAACGCTCTCGTTCACCGTGGCGGTCATCGAACCGGACCTCACGACCGTGCCGCTCCTGGCGGCCGTCGACACCCTCCGCGACCGGGGCCACGACGTCGACGTCGTGGAACTCGCCGAACCCGAACTGGCCGTCGAGGGTCTCGCCAAGGGCGACTACGCGATCTCGGCCGAGGCGACGGGCCCCGCGCTGAGCGCGGTCGAACAGCACGCACCCATCAAGATCATCGCCGATGTCGTCGGCAACCAGTGGGCGCTGTACGGCAGGTCGGCCGTCTCGTCCTGCGCCGACCTGAGCGGACGCCCGTTCGGCATCTTCAGCGAGGGCGCGGTGGCGACGGCCATCGCCAAGGACTGGGTGGACGCCGAGTGCGGTGCCGGCGAGCGGCCGGACTACCTGACGATCGGCGGCTCGGACGTGCGCGCGCAGGCTCTCGCCTCGGGGGAGATCGACGCGACGCCGCTGGAGATCTCCGACGCCGTCGCCCTGGAGGCGTCGGGTACCCCGGGGCTCACCAAGGTCGTCGACTTCTCGGAGAGCCTGCCGGACCTGCATCCGCAGACCGTGTACGCGAACGCCGCCTTCCTGGATCAACACCGCGGGGCGGCGCAGGAGTTCGTCACCGCCCTGGTGCGGGAGCACGCCAGGATCAACGCCGATCCGCGGCATCTGGTGGACCTGGTCAAGAAGTACCTGCCGGAGGAGGACCAGGAGCACGTGGCCGCGACCGCCCGGCGCTACCGCGACGCGAAGCTCTTCGACGCTGCGGCCCTGACGCCGCGCAACGTCCAGGGAACCATCGACTTCTTCGCCCGCGCCGGCGTGATCGAACGGGGGATGACCGCGAAGGACGCGGCCGACCTCAGCTTCATCCGGGAGGCGTCATGACGGACCGTCAAGGGCGCTTCATGAAGGCCGTGACGGCGGGCCGGCGGTTCCCCGG
Organism: Streptomyces sp. NPDC059900; assembly: GCF_050270335.1. Classification (NCBI taxonomy): domain Bacteria; kingdom Bacillati; phylum Actinomycetota; class Actinomycetes; order Kitasatosporales; family Streptomycetaceae; genus Streptomyces; species Streptomyces sp. NPDC059900. The sequence goes on along the minus strand of NZ_JBNNJZ010000036.1, from coordinate 18,895 downwards.
CGTCAACTGGCATTACCAGCTCCTCACGTTCGTGGTCTTCGCCGCGGCCTGGGAGCTCTACGCGCGCGAGCGCGGCGGTCTGCTCCTGCCGGGCTTCGCCGAGACGGTCCGGGCCACGGCCGGGCTCCTTGCCGACGCGGAGCTGTGGCGCGCCCTGTACGCCAGCAACCAGGCGCTCGTCCTCGGCTTCGGCCTGGCTCTCCTCGTCGGCGTCCCCGCAGGCATCGCCCTCGGCCGGTTCCGGCTCCTGGAGCGGTACACGGACGTCTACCTCAACATCCTCCTCGTCACACCGATGGCCGCGATCATTCCGCTCCTGGTGATGTCGGTGGGCGTGGGCCTGATGTCGCGAGTCCTGCTCGTCACCGTCTTCTCGGTGGTGATGGTGATCGTCAACTGCCGGGCCGGGGTACGGCAGGCGGACCCCTCGCTCATCGAGATGGCCCGCTCCTTCGGCGCCCGGGAACCGCAGATCTGGACCCGGATCCTGCTGCCCGGCGCCCTCCCCGCGATCATGACCGGCGCCCGGCTCGGCATCGGCCGCGCGGTCACCGGCATGGTCATCGTCGAACTCCTCATGGTCTCCGACGGCCTGGGCGGGCTGATCCTGAGGTACCGCGGCCTGCTCAAGGCGCCGCAGCTCTACGGCACCGTCGTGATCATCCTCGCGGAGGCGCTGCTCCTGATCTCCCTCGCGCGACGGGCCGAACGCGAGCTGACCCGATGGGCACGGACACAGACGGCTGGAGGCGCGTGGTGATCACGATCCGCGGACTGGGCAAGAGTTTCACCGGGCAGGACGGCAGCACCGTCCAGGCGCTGCGGGGCGTCGATCTGGAGGTGGGCGCGAACGAGTTCCTGACCGTGCTCGGCCCCAGCGGCTGCGGGAAGACCACCCTGCTGAAGGCCATCGCCGGACTGACCCCCTGGGAGACCGGTGACATCCTCGTCGACGGCGTACCGGTACGCGGACCGGGCCCCGACCGCAGCGTGGTCTTCCAGAACTTCGCGCTGCTGCCCTGGGCGAACGTCCTGGACAACGTCTCCTTCGGGCTGCGGATGCGCGGCGTGGGGCGGGCCGAACGCGAGGAACGCGCCCGCTCGCTGATCGGCACGGTGGGCCTGGCGGGCTTCGAGAGCAAACTGCCCGGCGAGCTGTCCGGCGGCATGCAGCAACGCGTCGGCATCGCACGGGCCCTGGCCGTGGAGCCCCGGGTCCTGCTGATGGACGAGCCGTTCGGCGCGGTGGACGAGCAGACCCGGCGCCTGCTCCAGGAGGAGCTCCTGTCGATCTGGGAGGAACACCGGATGACCGTCGTGTTCATCACCCACAGCATGGCGGAGGCCGTGCTCCTGGGGGACCGGGTCGTCCTGATGAGCGCACGCCCCGGCCGGATCGCGGACATCGTGCCCGTGGACCTGCCCCGGCCGCGTTCCGCCGGTGTCGGCTCCCTGGAGCGTTCGGGCAGGTATGCCGAGATCACCGCGTACCTCTGGGACCGGCTGCGCGAGATGCACACGGAACGCCGCCCGTCCCCGTCGAAGGCGGCCCGGTGAAGGCGCCCGCCGCGGCGATCAGCCTCGCTGCCGGTGCCGCCGCCTGGGAGCTCACCGCGCGCCTGGCGGACGCGTCCTTCTTCCCGCCGCTGAGCACGGTCCTCGTGCGCCTGCGCGACCTGGCGGCAGACGGAACGGTCCACGAGAGTCTGCGCGACAGCCTGGTCAACCTGGCCCTGGGGTTCGCGATCTCGCTGGTCGCGGGAGTCGGCATCGGTCTGGCCATGGGCCGCTCGCGCAAGATCGAGGCCGCGCTCGGCGTGTATGTGTACGCGCTGCTCACCGCTCCGTCGCTGGTTTTCGCACCGATCTTCTTCGCCCTGCTCGGCGCGGGGCGCGCCTCCATCGTCGCGGTGGTGGTCATGTACGCGATGTTCGTCATCATCGTGAACACCGCGTCGGCGGTGCGGTCCGCCCCCGCACACCTGGTGGAGATGGCCCGCTCGTACGGCGCGGGCGAAGGGCAGGTGCTGGTGCGTGTCGTGCTGCCGGCCGCCGCCCCCATGATCATGGCCGGGGTGCGGCTCGGCGTCGGCCGGGCCGTCACCGGAATGATCAACGGCGAGATGTTCATCGCGGTCGTCGGCCTGGGGCACATGGTCACCGAGGCGGGCGGGCGCTTCGACAGCGCCGGAGTCCTCGCCGTCGTCCTGATCGTGATCGCGGTCGCCCTCGCGGCCACCGCCCTTGTCCAGGCCGTCGATCGCAGGCTCACCCGCTGGGTTCCGCAGACGTCGAGGGGATGACCCATGACCATGAGCAAAGTGGATGCGTACAGCCACATCCTGCCCGCGCCGTACTTCGCGCGCCTGCGCGACCTGGCCGTCGGCACGGACACCCTGAAGCGCTGGCTGGAACTGCCCGCGCTGCACGATCTCGACGCGCGGCTGCGGATCATGGACGAGTTCGGCGACGGCTATCAGCAGGTGCTCACGCTGTCGTCGCCGCCGGTCGAACTGCTCGCGGGGCCGTCGGCGTCCCCGGCGCTCGCGCGGCTCGCCAATACATCGATGCACGAGCTGTGCGAGCGCCACCCCGAGCGCTTCCCGGCGTTCGTGGCCGCCCTGCCGATGAATCATCCGGACGCAGCGCTCGGCGAACTGGCCTTCGCCATCGATGAGTTGGGCGCACGCGGCGTGCAGGTGTTCACCAACGTCAACGGCAGGCCGCTGGACGATCCCGCCTTCCGCGAGGTGTTCGCCGAGATGGCCGCGCGGGACCTGCCGGTCTGGATGCACCCGGCCCGCGGCGCCTCCTTCGCGGACTACGCCGCCGAGGACACCTCGAAGTACGAGATCTGGTGGGCGCTCGGCTGGCCCTACGAGACCAGTGCCGCCATGGCCCGGCTCGTCTTCTCCGGGCTTTTCGAACAGCACCCGGACATCAAGATCATCACCCATCACCTCGGAGCGATGATCCCCTGCCTGGAAGGCCGGATCGGTCTCGGCTGGAGCGACCAGCTCGGCAGCCGCACGTCCGGCGAGGAGTACGAACGGCTGCGCCGCGACCGCCTGCCGCGGCGCCCGCTGGAGTACTTCCGCCGGTTCTACGCCGACACGGCCCTGTCGGGCTCCGCCATCGGAACTCGCTGCGGCCTGGACTTCTTCGGCGCCGACCACGTCCTGTTCGGCACCGACTGCCCCTTCGATCCGGAAGGAGGTCCCCTCTACATCCGCGAGACGATCCGCGTCATCGACGCCCTCGACCTGACGGACGCGGCACGCGAGCAGATCTACCACCGCAACGTCCGGCGCCTGATGCGACTGCCGGACGGCAGGGCGTGACACCGTCACCGCGGGCCGGTCGAACCCATTGACCCGCGGCGGCACCCGTCCTACCGTCTGTCCGGGAATTCGTTCAACGTCTGATATTTCGAACGATATTGAGGGGACCATGACTCGCTCCGCCCGCTTCACGCTCGACCCCGCCTTCGCCGTCGGCGACGTGGACCCCCGGCTCTTCGGGTCCTTCGTCGAGCACCTCGGACGGTGCGTCTACACCGGCATCTACGAACCGGGCCACCCCTCGGCCGACGAGGCGGGGCTGCGCACCGACGTGCTCGGGCTCATCCGCGAACTCGGCGTGACGGCCGTGCGCTACCCCGGAGGCAACTTCGTCTCGGGGTACAAGTGGGAGGACTCCGTCGGGCCCGCCGACGAGCGGCCGCGACGCCTGGACCCGGCCTGGCACTCCACGGAGACCAACAGGTTCGGGCTCTCCGAGTACATCGCCTTCCTGCGCAAGATCGGCCCGCAGGCCGAGCCGATGATGGCGGTGAACCTCGGCACGCGCGGCGTCCAGGAGGCCCTGGATCTCCAGGAGTACGCCAACCACCCCTCCGGCACCGCGTGGTCGGACCTGCGTGCGGCGCACGGCGACAAGAACCCCTTCGGCATCCGCCTGTGGTGCCTGGGCAACGAGATGGACGGGCCGTGGCAGACCGGCCACAAGACCGCCGAGGAGTACGGGCGCCTCGCGGCCGAGACCGCCCGCGCGATGCGCCAGATCGACCCGGACGTCGAGCTGGTGGCCTGCGGCAGCTCGGGCCAGGCCATGGAGACCTTCGCCGCGTGGGAGGCCACGGTCCTGGCCGAGACCTACGACCTCGTCGACCACATCTCCCTGCACGCCTACTACGAGGAGACCGACGGCGACCGGGACTCCTTCCTGGCCTCCGCCGTCGACATGGAGTCCTTCATCGAGAACGTCGTCGCCACCTGCGACCACGTGGGCGCCCGCCTGAAGTCCAAGAAGAAGATCAACCTCTCGTTCGACGAGTGGAACGTCTGGTACCAGTCCCGGCCGCACCCCGAGGTCGAGGAGAGCCTGCGCGACTGGCCCGAGGCACCCCGCCTCCTGGAGGACAACTACACCGTCACCGACGCGGTCGTCGTCGGCTCGCTCCTGATCGCCCTGCTGCGGCACGCCGACCGGGTGGCCGTCGCGTGCCTGGCCCAGCTGGTCAACGTCATCGCGCCGATCCTGACCGAGCCGGGCGGCCCCGCCTGGCGCCAGACCTCGTTCTTCCCCTTCGCGCAGGCCTCGCGGTACGGCCGCGGCCAGGTCCTCGACGTACGCGTGGACTCGCCCGCGCACGAGACGCACAAGTTCGGCGAGGTGCCCCTGCTGTACGCGACCGCCGTCCGCGCGGATGACGGCACCGTCACCGTCTTCGCCGTCAACCGCAGCCAGAGCGAGGAGCTGTCGCTCGAAGTCGCTCTCCAGGAAATGGAGTTGAGTGAAGTCATCGAGCACAGCGCGCTGTCCGACGAGGACCCGGACGCCAGCAACACCCTCGCGGAGCCGGAGCGCGTCATCCCGCACGCCGTGAGCGGCACAGCCCTCCAGGACGGCACGCTGAACGCCGTCCTGGAGCCGCTGTCGTGGAACGTGATCCGGCTGGGCTGAGTCCCTGCCGCCCCGGTCAGTGGGCGACGGGCCATCCGGAGCTCCAGTCGAGGAGGTTGACGCCGAGCTTCGGGGTGCCGTTGTCCTGGCCGTCGTAGTAGTGGTAGACGAGCAGGTCGCCGTCGGTGTCCTTCATGACCGACTGCCCGCCGGGGCCGATGTAGCGGCCGTGGCTCTCCTGGACCGGGGTCCCGCCGTTGTTCGTCATGCCGACGCCGTTCTTGTCGGCGTACGGCCCGGTGACGCTGGACGAGCGGCCCACCTTGATCTTGTACGTGGAGCTGGTGCCCGCGCAGCACGTGTCGTACGAGGCGAAGAGGTAGTAGTAGCCGTTCCGCTTGACGATGTAGGGCGCTTCGACGGCCTTGGTGCCGGTGGGGCGCGAGGCGAGCGAACGCCGGGTCGTGTCGCCCGCGTACTGCTTGCCCGTGGAGGGGTCGATGCGGATCATCTTGATCCCGGTCCACCAGGAGCCGAAGGACAGCCACCACTTGCCGTCGTCGTCCACGAAGAGGTTCGGGTCGATGGCGTTGTAGTCGCTGGAGGTGGTCGAGGTGTACACGGCGCCGTAGTCGGTCCAGGAGCCCGGCTCACCGGTGGCGGAACCCGCCAGGCCGATGGCCGACTTGTTCGAGCCGAACGACGAGACGGAGTAGTACATCAGGTACTTGCCGCCGTGGTACGAGATGTCGGGGGCCCAGACGTCCCCGGTGGAGTTGTAGTTGTTCCACCAGCTCGGCCGGGCGGGGAAGGCGGAGCCGTTGCGGCCGAAGGCGATCCGGTCGGTGGAGGTGCGCAGTTGCAGGCCGTCGCCGGTCGAGTAGAGCAGGTACTTGCCCGACGCGGTGCGGACCAGGGTCGGGTCGTGCACGACGATGTCCCCGGTGACCTTGCCGGGGTTGGGGTAGGCGGTGGCGCTGCTCGGTATGAGGGCGAGCAGGGCGGCGGCGGGCAGCGCGACGAGGCCTCTGCGCCGGAAAATGGCGGAGGTGCGGCTGGGGGTGCGGCTGGGGGTGCGGCTCATTTCGGTCTCCTGGGGAGCGGGGGCTCAACCACGGGGGTGCACAGGGGCCCGGAGCGTGAGCACCGGGCCCCCGACGGGGTGCGGGGAACTGCGCGACCAGCGACAGCAAGCCCACAGGCGAGGATCCGGTCGCGCTACAGCGCCGGATGCGCGTTCTTCAGGAGTTCCTGGAACTGGGCCGAGAACCACTTTCCGGAGATCGGCGCGTCCGGGAGCGCGCCCGAGGGGTTGAAGCCGTTGCGGGGATTGCCTTCGTACGCCGGATCACACATGCGGTCGAAGCCCTTGCCCTCGTCGTTCGGGATCTCCTTGCTCGCCCCGTCTGACTCGCCCGGCGGCTTGATCCACACATAGGCATCGATGCCGGCCTCCGGGGCGGTCGTCGGCCGCTCGCCGAGGCCCGCACCCGACTGGTTGCACCAGTTGCCGATGTGGATGCGCCGGTCGTAACGGCCGCCCTCCACATAGGAGTTCACGTCCGTGGCGGGTCCCGGCCCCGCGGGCCGGTCGGCGCCGCCCCAGCCGTTGCGCGAGGTGTCGATCAGCATGCCGATGCCGGACCCGAAGCCGGTGGAGACGAGCTGTTCGCGGAACGACTGGGCGAAGGAGAGCTCGTCGACGGAGCGGTTCCAGTCGACCCACGTGGACTCGCGGACCGACCGGCCGCCCACCGTGTCGCCGATCGTGAAGTTGTCCTCCTTCAGGGCGCTGTAGTTGGCCGTGTTGGTGATGAAGCCGTGCACGTTGTCGACGCTGCCGCCGTCCGCTGTCGCCGCCTGGTACATGACCTGCGCGGACGCGGCGAAGTTGTCGTCCCAGCCGATCCAGCCGTGGTGGCCCGCGTCCACGTAGTTGTAGACGTTCGGGACGGCGCCCAGCTTGCGCAGCGCGTAGCCGACACCCTTCACGTAGTTGCCGTTGGCCTTCATGACATCGCACTCGGGCGTCGCGGTGGGGCGGCTGCCGGTGTTGGTGACCAGGTTGGGCAGCGAGTCGATCTCGACGGTCGTGACGATGCGCAGACTCGCGTACTTGGCGTCGGCGAGGATCGCGGCGATGGGGTCGATGTAGTCGCTCCGGTACTTGTCGATCTCGGTGGGACCGAGTTCGCCGTTGGAGGCGAGGGCGGCACAGTCCCGGCCCGGCAGGTTGTAGATGACCAGCTGGATGACGCCCGCGCCCTGCGCGATCGCCTCGTCCAGGTGGTCGCGCAGGCCCATCGAGTCGCCGGCGCCCTCGATCGCGGCGATCCGGTCCAGCCAGACGCCGGTGGGCTGGTCCGCGACGGCGCTGCCGCCCGGCTCGGCGGCGGCCTTCGCCGACCACTGAGGGTTCACGTAGGGCTTGGCGCCCGCGTACGGGTTGTCGACGCGGGCCGCCGCTGCCCGGGTCTGCGCGGTGCTGCTCGCGCCGTCGCCCACGGCGAGAGCGGTGCCGCCGGTGGTGGCGAGGACGGTGGCGAGCGCGGCCAGGAAGAGGGCGCGGGATCTGCGGTGACCGGTGTGCGCATGCGTGTGCGTGCGGCTCATGGTGGGGGGATTCCCTTCGGGAGTGATCGGCGTACCGGAATCGCTCCCACTGGTGCCGTGGAAGCTAGCAGGAAGTCGCCGCCGGGAACAGAAAGGTTGGCGTGTTTCTCAGATTCCCCGGATTCTCCGGATCGCCGTTGTCGAATTCATTCGACAACTCCCTTTCGTGTGCCAGCTCTTGACATCGAGCCAGTTCGGTTGAACTTTGGGAGCGCTCCCACTGGTGCTCCCACTGGTGCTTCCGCTCCCCAAGCGGAGCACGCCCCCCATCGAGCCGTCAGGAGACATCCCGGCATGTCCGCATTTCCCCGATCCCCCCGCTCCGGCCCCTCCAGACCGGAAATCAGCAGGCGCAACCTGCTGACGCTCGGCGCGGGCGCCGCCCTGGCCCCCGTCGTCGTGGCGCTCAACCCCGCAGCTCACAGCGCCTATGCCGCCCCCGCGGCGACCGAGTACGAACAGCGTTTCCTCGACCTGTACGCGAAGATCACCGATTCCGCGAACGGCTATTTCTCGCCGGACGGTATTCCGTACCACTCGGTCGAAACCCTCATTGTCGAAGCCCCCGACCACGGGCACGAGACGACATCCGAGGCATACAGCTATCTGCTCTGGCTGCAAGCCATGTACGGCAAGGTCAGCGGCGACTGGAGCCGTTTCAACGCGGCCTGGGAAACCATGGAGAAATTCATGATCCCGACCCATGCCGACCAGCCCACGAACAGTTTCTACAATGCGGCGAAACCGGCCACCTACGCCCCCGAACACGACCAGCCCGCGCAGTACCCCGCCCGGCTCGACCCCGCGGTCCAGGCCGGCACCGACCCGATCGCCGCCGAGCTGAAGAGTGCGTACGGCACCGACGACATCTACGGCATGCACTGGCTCCAGGACGTCGACGACACCTACGGCTACGGCGGCAGCGCCGCCGGGCCCGTCTACATCAACACCTTCCAGCGCGGCCCGCAGGAATCGGTCTGGGAGACCGTCCCGCACCCCACCCGGGACGAGTTCGGGCACGGCGGCAAGAACGGCTACCTCGACCTGTTCACCGGCGACGCCTCCTACGCCAAGCAGTGGAAGTACACCAACGCCCCCGACGCCGACGCCCGCGCCGTCCAGGCCGCCTACTGGGCGCACGTCTGGGCCTCCGCCCAGGGCAAGGAATCGCAGGTCGCGGCGACGGTCGCCAAGGCGGCCAAGATGGGCGACTATCTGCGCTACGCCCTGTTCGACAAGTACTTCAAGACCATCGGCGACTGCACCGACCCCTCGGGCTGCGCGCCGGGCAGCGGCAAGAACAGCGCGCACTACCTGCTGTCCTGGTACTACGCCTGGGGCGGCGCCACCGACACATCGGCGGGCTGGGCCTGGCGCATCGGATCGAGCCACAGCCACGGCGGCTACCAGAACCCCCTGGCCGCCTTCGCCCTCAGCGCCTACGCCCCGCTCGCCCCCAAGTCGGCCTCCGGCAAGGCCGACTGGACCAGGAGCCTGACCCGGCAGATCGAGTTCTACCGCTGGCTCCAGTCCGCCGAGGGAGCCATCGCGGGCGGCGCCACCAACAGCTGGCAGGGCCGCTACGCCGAGCCCCCGGCCGGCACCGCCACCTTCTACGGCATGGCCTACGACGAGAAGCCCGTCTACCACGACCCGCCGTCCAACCAGTGGTTCGGCTTCCAGGCCTGGTCGATGGAGCGCGTCGCCGAGTACCTCCACGAGACCGGCGATCCCGCCGCGAAGACGGTCATGGACAAGTGGGTGTCGTGGGCGCTCTCCGAGACGAAGACCGCCGCCGACGGCACCTACAGCTTCCCCTCGACCCTGAAGTGGTCAGGGCAGCCCGACACCTGGAACCCGTCAAGCCCCGGCGCCAATACGGGACTTCATGTCACCGTCGTCGACCGCACCGACGACGTGGGTGTGGCTGCCGCCTACGCCAAGACCCTCACCTACTACGCCGCCGCCACCGGTCACGGCCAGGCCGCCGCCACGGCCAAGGCCCTCCTCGACGGCATGTGGCAACACCACCGGGACCCCCTGGGAATCGCCGTGCCCGAGACGCGCGCCGACTACGACCGGTTCGACGACACGGTGTACGTGCCGGGCGGCTGGACCGGCACCATGCCGAACGGCGACACCATCGACTCCGGATCCGACTTCACCTCCATCCGCTCCTTCTACCGCGACGACCCCGACTGGCCGAAGGTCGAGGCCTATCTCGCCGGTGGAGCGGCACCGCAGTTCACCTACCACCGCTTCTGGGCGCAGGCGGACATTGCGCTCGCCATGGGGGCGTACGCCGAGCTCCTCGAACCGGGGCCGGGGTCCCGGTGAGCGCCCGTACGGCGCGCGCCGGGAAACTGCTCGGCGCCCTGTGCCTGATCCCGGGGCTGCTCTTGGTGGCCGCCCCGTCCTCCGGTGCCGACGACGCCAGGGAGAAGACCCGGGCCGCGTACACCTGGAAGAACGTCCGCATCGACGGCGGCGGATTCGTCCCCGGCATCGTCTTCAACCGCACCGAGAAGAACCTCGCCTACGCCCGCACCGACATCGGCGGCGCCTACCGCTGGCAGGAGAAGTCCCGGTCCTGGACCCCGCTGCTCGACTCGGTCGGCTGGGACGACTGGGGCCACACCGGGGTCGTCAGCATCGCGTCCGACACCGTCGAACCGGACAAGGTGTACGCCGCCGTCGGCACGTACACGAACGACTGGGACCCCCAAAAGGGCGCCGTCCTGCGCTCGGCCGACCGGGGCAGGACCTGGAAGAAGACCGGCCTGCCCTTCAAGCTGGGCGGCAACATGCCCGGCCGGGGCATGGGCGAACGCCTCGCCGTCGACCCGCACGACAACCGGGTGCTCTACCTCGGGGCGCCCAGCGGTCACGGCCTGTGGCGCTCCGCCGACTCCGGGGCGACCTGGTCGCAGGTGACCGCGTTCCCCAACCCCGGCAACTACCGGCAGGACCCGTCGGACTCGACCGGCTACGCCTCCGACAACCAGGGCATCGCCTGGGTCACCTTCGACGAGTCCACGGGAGCGTCCGGCTCGCCCACCAAGACCCTCTACGTGGGCGTCGCCGACAAGGAGAACGCCGTCTACCGCTCGACGGACGCGGGCGCCACCTGGTCCCGCGTCGCGGGGCAGCCGACCGGATACCTCGCCCACAAGGGCGTGCTCGACGCGGAGAACGGCTACCTCTACCTCGCCTACAGCGACAAGGGCGGCCCCTACGACGGCGGCAAGGGCCAGGTGTGGCGGTACGCGACCCGCACCGGCGAGTGGAAGAACATCAGCCCCGCCACCGACGCCGACACCTACTACGGCTACAGCGGACTGAGCGTCGACCGGCAGCACCCGGGCACCGTCATGGTCACCGCCTACAGCTCGTGGTGGCCCGACACCCAGATCTTCCGCTCCACCGACAGCGGCGCGAGCTGGACCGGCGCCTGGAGCTACAGCGCCTATCCCGAGCGCGCCGACCGCTACACCATGGACGTCTCCTCCGTGCCGTGGCTGTCGTGGGGCGCGAACCCCGCGCCGCCCGAACAGGCCCCGAAACTGGGCTGGATGACCGAGGCCCTGGAGATCGACCCCTTCGACTCCGACCGGATGATGTATGGCACCGGGGCAACCGTGTACGGCACCCGGAACCTGCGGCAGTGGGACAGCGGCGGCAAGTTCACCGTCACCCCGATGGTGAAGGGTCTGGAGGAAACCGCCGTCAACGACCTCGCGGCACCCGCATCCGGTGCGCCGCTGCTCAGCGCGCTCGGCGACATCGGCGGTTTCCGGCACACGGACATCACCAAGGTGCCGCCCTTGATGTACACCGGGCCCAACTTCACCACCACGACCAGCATCGACCACGCCGAGTCCCGCCCGGACACGGTGGTGCGGGTCGGCCAGCTCGACAGCGGGCCGCGCATCGCCTTCTCCGGCGACAACGGCGCCACGTGGTCGCCGGGCAAGGAACCGCCGGGCGTCTCCGGTGGCGGCACCGTCGCGGCGTCCGCCGACGGCAGCCGCTTCGTGTGGAGCCCGGACGGCGCGGGCGTGCACACCAGCGGTGACCGGGGCGCGTCGTGGACGGCGTCCGCCGGCCTCCCGCAGGGCGCGGTCGTCGAGTCCGACCGGGCCGATCCGCAGACGTTCTACGGCTTCAAGTCCGGGACCTTCTACGCCAGTACGGACGGCGGGGCCACCTTCACCGCGAAGGCGTCCGCCGGCCTGCCCGCCGAGGGTCCGGTGCACTTCAAGGCCGTACCCGGGCAGGCGGGAGAGATCTGGCTCGCGGGCGGCAAGGCCGGCGGCACGTACGGCCTGTGGCGCTCGACGGACTCAGGCGCGAGCTTCACCCGCGTCCGGGGCGTCGAGGAGGCCGACACGATCGGGTTCGGCAAGGCCGCGCCCGGCTCCGACCACCAGACGCTCTACACCAGCGCGAAGATCGACGGCGTACGCGGCATCTTCCGCTCCACCGACGCCGGCGAGAGCTGGCTGCGGATCAACGACGATTCCCGCCAGTGGGGCTGGACCGGCGCGGCCATCACCGGTGATCCGCGGATCTTCGGGCGGGTGTACGTGGCGACGAACGGCCGTGGCATTGTTTACGGTGACGACAACTCCCCTGGCTGAGCCGGGCAGTCGAAGCGCTTCGACGGACCTATGGACAGCACATGGGTGTCCCTCTAGGGTCGGGATGATTCCACGTCGAAGCGCTTCGCCACCGCCTCACACCCCTCAGGAGAGCCGTATGGTCACCCTTGCCGAGGTAGCCCACCACGCCGGAGTCTCGGCCAGCACGGTGAGCTACGTACTCAGCGGCAAGCGGTCCATCTCCGCCTCCACCAAGGACCGCGTCGAACGGTCCATCCAGGAGCTCGGCTACCACCCGAACGCCGGCGCCCGCGCCCTGGCCAGCAGCAGGTCCAACATCATCGCCCTGATGGTGCCGCTGCGCACCGACATGTACGTGCCGGTGATGATGGAGATAGCCATCGCCGTCGCCACCACCGCACGCACCCACGGATACGACGTCCTGCTCCTGACCGGCGAGGAGGGCCCCGAGGCGGTCCGCCGCATCGAGGGCAGCGCGCTCGCCGACGCCATGATCCTGATGGACGTGGAGCTGCACGACGAGCGGCTTCCGCTGATCCGCGAGACCGAAAGGCCCGCCGTCCTCATCGGCCTGCCCGCCGACCCCACGGGACTTACCTGCGTCGACCTCGACTTCGTGGCGACCGGCGCCCAGTGCGTGGAACACCTCTTCGGGCTCGGCCACCGCGAGATCGCCGTGATCGGCGAGGCCCCCGCGGTGTACGAGCGGCACACCGGCTTCGCCGAGCGCACCCTGGACGGGCTGCGCACGCGGGCCGGCGAGCTCGGCGTGCGGGTGCTGCACCGGCCCTGCGAAGGGACCTACGACGCGCTGGCCGCGACCCTGGCCCGGATCTTCGACGAACGCCCCGGCACCACGGGCTTCGTCGTACAGAACGAATCCGCGGTGGAACCCCTCCTTAGCCTCCTGCGCCGGCAGGGGCGCGCCATTCCGGAAGACGTCTCCGTCATCGCCGTCTGCCCCGACCAGGTCGCCGTCCAGGCCTCGGTGCGGCTCACCTCCGTCGCCATCCCCGCACAGGAGATGGGGCGCCAGGCGGTGGAGCGCGTCGTCGCGAAGCTGCGGGGCCAGGCGACCGACGACGTCGCCCTGCTCGTACCGGAGCTGACGGTGCGCTCCAGCTCGGGCCCCGGCCCCGCGCAGGGCTGACGGCGGGCCGGTGACGGGACGGGGGGCTGCCCCGCCACCGGCCGCGCGGAACCCCTCAGGGGGTGGTCACGGCGGGACGCGGCGCCTTCGCCATGCCGGAGCCGATGAAGAAGCTCGGGTGCGGGGGCTGGTTGTACGCCGTGTTCTGCCAGGCGAGGGCCGTGCGGTACTGGATGTCGTGGAGCAGCGTGGTGATCTTCGTGCTCGTCTCGTGCGGGGTGGAGTAGATCCGCAGCGCCTTGTTGTCCGAGGTGCGCCACACGACCTCTTCGCGCCAGTCGCCGAGGATGTCCCCGGAGAGCGCGGGGGTCGCCTTCGTGCCGTTGTTGGACGCCACGGAGGACCCCGTCAGGAGGCGGGTCTCGCCGCCCGTGCCGTACTTGTCGATGCGGGTGCCGTCGAGGAGTTCGCGGGTGGTGTCGCCGTCCCACCAGTTCACGAAGTTGACGCTGGAGGGCTCGCGGCCGACCGAGGCGCCGGACGGCGAGCGCAGGGAGGTGTCGGCCGCGGACCATGACTCGGCGCCCGCCGAACCGGCGTAGATGTCGGCGGACACGCCCCGGCCGTTGTCGGAGCCCGATGCCGTGGTCCACAGCCGCTGTCCCGTACGGGCGTCGGCCATCCAGGAGCCGGGCTTGGAGCTGTCCTCGGACACCTTGAAGTACTCCAGGCCCGTGCGCGAGGGATCGAGATCGCCGACATGCCCGGCGTCCCCGTGCCCGAGCTTGGTGGTCCACAGCCCGCTGCCGTTGTCGTCGACGGTCATCGCGCCGTAGACGATCTCGTCCTTGCCGTCACTGTCGACGTCCGCGACCGAAAGGCTGTGGTTGCCCTGGCCGTCGTACCCCTTGCCGGTGTTCGTCGAGGAGTTGGTGTCGAAGGTCCAGCGCCGGGTGAAGGCCCCGCCCCGCCAGTCCCAGGCCGCGATGACCGAGCGCGTGTAGTAGCCCCGCGCCATGATCAGGGACGGCCTGCTGCCGTCGAGGTAGGCGGTCCCGGCGAGGAAGCGGTCCACGCGGTTGCCGTAACTGTCGCCCCAACTGGACACGGTGCCGCGCGCCGGGACGTAGTCGACCGTGTCGAGCGCGGCCCCGGAGCGGCCGTCGAACATGGTCAGGTACTCGGGCCCGGCCAGGACGTAGCCGCTGGAGTTGCGGTGGTCGGCGGAAGAGCTGCCGATCACCTTGCCCGCGCCGTCCTTCGTGCCGTCCGCCGTCTTCGCGGCGACCTCGGCCCGGCCGTCACCGTCGTAGTCGTACACCTGGAACTGCGTGTAGTGCGCGCCCGAGCGGATGTTGCGGCCCAGGTCGACGCGCCACAGGCGGGTGCCGTCCAGCTTGATCCCGTCGATGACCGTGTTGCCGGTGTAGCCGGACTGGGAGTTGTCCTTGGCGTTGGTGGGCTGCCACTTCAGTACGAAGTCCAGGGCGCCGTCCCCGTCGAGATCGCCCACCGACGCGTCGTTCGCCTCGTAGGTGTACGCCACGCCGTCCGGGGTCGTGCCCCCGGCGGGCGGCGTGAGCGGCACGTCCTTGTACCCGGCGCGGAACTGCACCGCGTGCACGGAGTCGCCCTGCTCGCTGCCGTCGACCACCGCGCGCACGGTGTAGTCGGCGCTGTTGGGTGCGCCCGCGTGGAAATAGTTCGTCGAGCCGGTGACCGGCGACGAGTTGACCTTCGTGCCGCCCCGGTAGACGTTGAAGGCCACGTCGTCGTCATCGGTGCCCAGCCAGCGCCAGCTGACCAGGTTCCCGGCGTCGGTGTGCACGCTGACCACACCCCGGTCCAGCGCCTCGGCCTGGCGGGTGGTCGCCGCGGACGAGGTGGACGACAGGGCGATGAGCCCGCCGGCCGCCAGTGCGCCCGCGACGACGGCGGTGAGCAGGACCCGGCCGCGGGCCCGGCGTGCTCTTCTGCCGCGGCGGTGCGGTGTTGTGTAAGGGTGATCGGACATCGGGTGCTCCTGCGGGGGAGAGGGTGCGGGGGAGGTGCAGTGCCTCGGGTGTGTCGCCGCAGGGGCGCGGAAGGTTGCCGCCCGTACGGACCAGATCGGGCGGAGGCGACCGCGGAGATCACCCAACCCCTGGGGCCCGTGCGGGCCTTGGCTCAGATCTGACTGGGATTCCGGACGTTGTTCGATCTCTCGCACGGACGTTGCTATGCTCGCGCACCGCACTTCGGCGGCACGGGGGCCGCCAGCGCGTGTGCAGAGCCGCGCAAGCACAGAAGGAGGTGACCCGTGGGGACAGCCGTCGACGACGCGGCCGCCGCGGAGTTCCATGACTTCTTCGAGCGGCACTATGCCGAACTCGCGCGCCTGGCCCACATGTTGACCGGCGAGAAGGACGCCGCGGACGACCTCGCGGCAGACGCCCTGGTCGCGCTCTGGCACCGCTGGGACCGGGTGCGCGCGGCCGACCACCCGGCCGCGTACGCCCGTGGAGTCGTCGCCAACATGGCGCGCAGCCGCATCCGCAGCGCCGTCCGCGAGCGCCGCCGCGTGGCGCTGTTCTGGGGGCAGCGTGCGGAGGGCGTCGACGACCCCGACATACCGGCGGTCGTCGATGTCCAGGAGGCGTTGCGTACGCTGCCGTTCCGCAAGCGGGCCTGTGTGGTGCTGCGGCACGCCTTCGACCTGTCGGAGAAGGACACCGCGCTCACCCTCGGAATATCGGTCGGTACGGTGAAGAGCCAGACGTCCAAGGGAATGGCGGAGCTGCAACGGCTCCTGGGCGAGCTGGCCGCGTCGCAACTCGTGGGAGGGAGGCAGTGATGGACGACGTACGCAAGCAGCTGCGCGATGCCGCGGCGGAGCACCGACCCGACCGGGAACGGATGCTCGCCCGGATCGAGCGCGGCATGGAGCGCGACGCCGCCGGCTCCGGTACCGCGTCCCGCGGCAGGCTGTCACGCCCCGCCCCCTGGCTGCGGATCGCGGGCGCGACGGCCGCCGTCGCCGGAGTCTTCGCGCTCGGCGGTTACGCCGTCGCCTCCGTCGTGCGGGGCGACGAACCGCCGCCCCGCACTGTGGGCACACCCGCGGCCCCCGAATCCCCGACCGGGCCGAGCCCCTCCGCGTCGGCGCCCGACGACGAGAACGCCGGGCCGAGCGCACCGGCGCGGCCCGCGCACCCTTCGGGCAAGGAGACGAGCAGCGCGCCCGGGAAGGACAAGGACCGCGGCACGGACCGGCCGCCGAAGAAGTCCACGCCCCCGCCCGCCACGCAGCCGGTGGCTCCGGACGCCGAGGACGTCGAAGACCGCTACCTCTGGAGCGACGGCTCCATCGACCCGCAGAGCAACGACTTCTGGGCCCAGAGCACCCTCACCTTCAAGACGCAGAAGCCGCTCACCGCGCTCACCGTCGAACTGCGCGTCGCACAGACCGGCGGGGTCGCCGACGCGGGCAACTGGCGCTCCCTGCCCGCCGACGACTTCACCGTCTCCGTCGGCGAACAGGACGGTGCGCTGGTCTACCGCTGGACGCTGAAGGCGGGCCGGACCGTCCCCGCGGGCGAGCACGTCTTCGCGGGCCAGTACAACCACGCCGAGGGCGGCAGGGACGCGGGCGAGGACGCGTACGCGGCGGAGGCGACCGCGTCGGGCCAGAAGGCCGCCGTACGCGGCGACTTCGCCCGCACCTCGTAGGCCGCTCGCGGACCCGGGGAGAATATTCCGGCGCGGCGGCAACCTTCCGCATCCGGGCGGAGACCAGCAGACGCAAGGTCATCTCCCCAGCGAAAGAGCGGTCCCCATGACCACGCAAAGAGCCGAACTGCGCAAGAGCCGCAAGCGCCGCCTCACCCGCCGCCGCGCCGTGGGCGCGGCGGGCGGCGCGCTCCTGCTGACCGGTGCCACCCTCGGCGCCAACATGCTGCTCTCCCCGGCCGGGGCGGCGACGACCGCCGCGGCCGCCTGGCCCACCCCCACCGGCAGCAAGGCCGTCTCCAAGACCATCGAGGTGTCCGGCACCTACGACGGCGGACTCCAGCGCTTCTACGGCAGCGGCGACCTGGGCGGCGACGGCCAGGACGAGGGCCAGGACCCGATCTTCAAGCTGAAGGACGGCGCGGTCCTGAAGAACGTCGTGCTCGGCTCCCCGGCCGCGGACGGCGTGCACTGTTCGGGCAGCTGCACCATCCAGAACGTGTGGTGGGAGGACGTCGGCGAGGACGCGGCCAGCTTCAAGGGCACCTCGTCGAGTGCCGTGTACACCGTGACCGGCGGCGGCGCGAAGAAGGCCGACGACAAGGTCCTGCAGTTCAACGGCGCGGGCAAGCTGAACATCTCCGGATTCCAGGTCTCGGACTTCGGCAAGCTGGTCCGCTCCTGCGGCAACTGCTCCAAGCAGTACAAGCGCACGATCAGCATCAACGACGTGGACGTGACCGCGCCGGGCAAGTCCCTGGTCGGCATCAACACCAACTACGGCGACACGGCCACCCTGCGCAACGTCCGCATCCACGGCGACAGCAGCAAGAAGATCAAGCCCTGCGTCCGCTACACCGGCAACTCCTCGGGCGACGAGCCCAAGGAGACGGGCAGCGGCCCTGACGGGACGTACTGCAAGTACAGCGCGTCGGACATCAGTTACCAGTAGCCGACGACCTTGCGGGCCACCCGTGACCGGCCGGTCACGGGTGGCCCCCTGCCGTGATCACCGCCGTCCCTGATTGAGTCTGCGCAGCATGAAGCAGACCTCAGGGAGGCCCAGTTGCTCCGTTTCCATCTGACGGCCGCCACGCTGCTCAGGGTGTCCGCCGAAGGCGTCGCGACCGCGCTGGTGCTCACCGTCCAGTCGCGCACGGGGGACGCGGCGAGCGCCGGTTTCATCCAGACCGCGATGACGCTTCCGTATGTGCTCAGCGGTCCGGTCATCGGCCATGCCCTGGACCGCACGGGCCGGCCGCGGCGCCTCGTGGCCGCGCTGGCCTGCGGCTATGCCGTCGCGACTGCGCTGCTCATGGCGTCGGCGGGGCGCTCGCCGCTGGTGTTCGTGCTGCTGGTGGCCGCCGTGGTGGGCTGCGTCGAGCCGGTCGTGGCCGCGCTCACGGGTCTGCTGCCGCGGTTCGTTCCCGCCGAGCGGCTCTCGCGCGCCTACGGCCTGGAGGCGTCGAGTTACAACGTCGCGGCCATCGCGGGGCCCGGCCTGGCCGCGCTGGTCGCCGCGCTCGCGGGAGCGGGGCACACCGGGATCGTGATCGTGGCCGCCGCCGTGCTCGGCACGCTCGTCCTGCCCCTGCTGCGACTCCCGCCGCCGGACGTCAGGCCCGGGCGGACGGGGCTCGCGCAGGTCCTGGGCGGCGGATTCTCGGTCCTCGGGTCCAACCGGGTGCTGCGGGCCCTGACCGTGTCGACGATGTTCGCGTGGTTCGGGTACGGCGGCTTCGCGGTGGCGGCGGTGCTGCTCGGCCAGGACATCGGCGCGGGACCGGCGGCGGGCGGACAGCTCCTGGCCTGCTTCGCGCTGGGATCGCTCGTGGGAGCGCTGGCCTCGTCGCGCCGGCTGACGCCCGAGGGCGCCGAACGGGCCGTTTCGGTAGGCCTGTTGGTATTCGGCACGGCGGTCGCGGCACTGGCGGCCGTGCCCTCGATTCACTGGGCA
>NZ_JBNNJZ010000035.1:0-36361 GCF_050270335.1 Streptomyces sp. NPDC059900 | reverse complement strand
TCGCCACGCTGCGCCGCCGCGGCGCTCTCGTCGTCGAGCCCGCCGTCGGCCGCCTCACCGGCGTGGACACCGGCAAGGGCCGCTTCCCGGACCCCGTGGAGCTCTTCGAGGTCGTACGCCGCGTCCTGGCGCGCGGCGACCTCGCCCGCGATCTCACGGGGCGGCACGTCGTCGTCAGCGCGGGCGGCACGCGCGAGCCGCTTGACCCGGTGCGCTTCCTGGGCAACCGGTCCTCCGGCAAGCAGGGGTACGCGCTCGCCCGCAGCGCGGCGGCCCGCGGCGCCCGCGTCACGCTGGTGTCGGCGAACGCGGCGCTGCCCGCACCCGCGGGCGTCGACGTCCTGCCCGTCGGTACGGCCGTCCAGCTCCGCGAGGCGGTCCTCAAGGCGTCGGCGGACGCCGATGCCGTGGTGATGGCGGCGGCCGTGGCCGATTTCCGCCCGCAGACGTACGCGGCAGGAAAAATCAAGAAGAAGGACGGCCAGGAGCCGGCCCCGATCGCCCTGGTCCGCAACCCCGACATCCTCGCGGAGATCGCCGGCGAGAGGCCGCGTCCCGGCCAGGTCGTCGTCGGCTTCGCCGCCGAGACCGACGACGTGCTCGCCAACGGCCGCGCCAAGCTGGAACGCAAGGGCTGTGACCTGCTCGTCGTCAATGAAGTGGGCGAGCGCAAGACGTTCGGCTCCGAGGAGAACGAGGCGGTCGTGCTCGGCGCCGACGGCAGCGAGACCCCCGTGCCGTACGGCCCCAAGGAAGCGCTCGCGGACATCGTCTGGGACCTCGTCGCCGAACGCCTGCCGAAGAATTCCTGAAAAAACCGGGGTGACGCGCGGGTGCCGGCGTCCGTGCCGGAACCTCACTGGAACCCTGGTGGAATCAAGGGCCCGAATGTCACATTCGCCCCATTGGGTGCCCCAAACCCGTGAAATTCGGGCGCGGGGCCCTCTGGTGGAGACCGATCGTCGTACCGCACAATGCAGTGCCGCAGGTCACAGCACTCCCAAGTGGCGAGACACGTGGTCCGGCGGCCGAGTGCGACCGATAAACTGGTCTCGGACGACGCCGGGCGCAGCTCCCGGCCGTCCATCAATGATCAGCCAGCAGCCGCTGCAACCACAGGGAGCGATGTGTCCCGCCGTCTCTTCACCTCGGAGTCTGTGACCGAGGGTCACCCCGACAAGATCGCTGACCAGATCAGCGACACCATTCTCGACGCCCTGCTGCGGGAGGACCCGAAATCCCGGGTCGCCGTGGAGACGTTGATCACCACCGGCCTGGTGCACGTGGCCGGCGAGGTGACCACCAAGGCGTACGCGCCGATCGCGCAGCTGGTCCGCGACAAGATCCTCGAGATCGGATACGACTCCTCGAAGAAGGGCTTCGACGGCGCCTCCTGCGGCGTCTCGGTGTCCATCGGTTCGCAGTCCGCCGACATCGCGCAGGGCGTCGACACGGCGTACGAGAAGCGTGTCGAGGGCGACGAGGACGAGCTCGACAAGCAGGGCGCGGGCGACCAGGGCCTGATGTTCGGCTACGCCTGCGACGAGACCCCGGAGCTGATGCCGCTCCCGATCCACCTCGCGCACCGTCTCTCGCGCCGTCTGTCCGAGGTCCGCAAGAACGGGACCATCCCGTACCTGCGGCCCGACGGCAAGACCCAGGTCACCATCGAGTACGACGGCGACAAGGCCGTCCGCCTCGACACGGTCGTGGTCTCCTCGCAGCACGCGTCGGACATCGACCTGGACTCGCTCCTGGCCCCCGACATCCGGGAGTTCGTGGTCGAGCCCGAGCTGAAGGCCCTCCTCGAGGACGGCATCAAGCTGGAGACCGAGGGCTACCGCCTCCTGGTCAACCCGACCGGACGCTTCGAGATCGGCGGCCCGATGGGCGACGCCGGTCTGACCGGCCGCAAGATCATCATCGACACGTACGGCGGCATGGCCCGGCACGGCGGCGGCGCCTTCTCCGGCAAGGACCCGTCCAAGGTCGACCGCTCGGCCGCCTACGCCATGCGCTGGGTCGCCAAGAACGTCGTCGCCGCCGGCCTCGCGGCCCGCTGCGAGGTCCAGGTCGCGTACGCGATCGGCAAGGCCGAGCCGGTCGGTCTCTTCGTCGAGACCTTCGGAACGGCCACCGTCGACACGGACAAGATCGAAGCCGCGATCAGCGAGGTCTTCGACCTCCGCCCCGCCGCGATCATCCGCGACCTCGACCTGCTCCGCCCGATCTACTCCCAGACCGCCGCGTACGGCCACTTCGGCCGGGCGCTGCCCGACTTCACGTGGGAGCGCACGGACCGCGTGGACGCGCTGCGGAAGGCGGCGGGGCTGTAAGGCTCCCTCGCCCGCCGAGTTCTGACGAGGCCCGGTGCCCCTGACGGGGTGCCGGGCCTCGTCGTGCTCCGGCGGATATCGGGCCGGCGATCGTGTCAGTGCGGTCTGGTAGGAATGCTGCTGTGAGCAGCGAGAACCAGAAATCCGGAGGGGCGGGCGGGGGCGAGGGCGAGCCCCCGGAGCAGCTTGCGCTCATTCGGGAAGCGGTGCGCAAGGCCGATGTGCCGCGGGCCAAGCCGCGGACGTGGCGGGGGGCCGCGTTGGCCAAGAGTCTGCCGGTGGCTCGGGTGCTCGTGGACAAAGGGGTGCTGCATCTTGACCGGTACTTCGACTATGCGGTGCCCGAGGAACTCGACGAGCAGGCGCAGCCCGGGGTGCGGGTTCGGGTGCGGTTCGGGGCCGGGGCGCGGAACGTGCGGGGCGGGCGGCGTGAGGGCGGGGGGTTGATCGACGGCTTCCTTGTCGAGCGGGTTGCCGAGACTGATTACTCCGGGCCCCTTGCCGCTCTGGCGCAGGTTGTTTCGCCCGAGCCCGTGCTGGACGGGGAGTTGCTCGGGCTTGCCCGGGCCGTGGCCGATCGGTATGCGGGCAGCCTTGCCGATGTGCTGCAGCTGGCCGTTCCGCCCCGGCATGCCCGGGCGGAGGCGCGGGAGACGGGGGAGGTGCCGGCGCCTCCGGCCGCGCCCGATGCGGGGTCCTGGCGGCGGTACGGGCACGGGGCGGAGTTCCTGGGGGCGCTGGCCTCCGGAGGTGCGCCCCGGGCGGTGTGGACCGCCCTGCCGGGGCCTGAGTGGGCCGAGGAGATCGCCAGGGCCGTGCAGGCCACTCTTGCCTCGGGGCGCGGCGCCCTTGTGGTGGTGCCCGCGGGGCGGCCCGCGGCGAGGGTCGATGCGGCGCTGACCCGGCTCCTTGGGGCGGGGCAGCATGCGGTGCTCACCGCCGACGCGGGGCAGGAGCGGCGGTATCGGGAGTGGCTTTCCGTGCGGCGCGGCGCCGTGCGGGCCGTCGTGGGCACGCGGGCCGCCATGTTCGCCCCCGTACGGAATCTCGGTCTTGTCGTCGTCTGGGACGACGGCGATGCCAGTCACAGCGACGACAACGCTCCCTTTCCGCATGTGCGGGAGGTCCTTGAGCTCCGGGCATCGAGGGACAAGTGCGGTTTCCTGCTCGGGAGTTGGAGTTGCACGGTGGAGGCCGCGCAGCTCGTGGAGAGCGGGTGGGCGGCGCCGCTGGTCGCCGATCGCGAGCAGGTGCGGGGGGCCGCGCCGCTCGTACGGACCGTGGGGGACGGGGATCTCGCGCGGGACGAGGCCGCTCGGGTCGCACGGCTTCCCACGCTCGCCTGGAACGTCGCGCGGGAAGGGCTGAAGCACGGGCCCGTATTGGTACAGGTGCCCCGGCGGGGGTATGTGCCCCGGCTCGCTTGTGAGAGGTGCCGGGAGCCGGCGCGGTGCCGGCACTGTGCGGGGCCCCTGGAGGCGCGGGACGGCGGCGGGCTCTGGTGCGGCTGGTGCGGGGTGGAGGAAGGCGCCTGGCACTGCGGGGAGTGCGGGGGGTTCCGCCTGCGGGCCCAGGTCGTGGGGGCGCGGCGTACGGCCGAGGAACTGGGCCGGGCGTTTCCCGCCGTGCCGGTGCGGACGTCCGGGCGGGAGCAGGTTCTCGACACCGTGGCGGGGACGCCTGCCCTGGTGGTGAGTACGCCGGGGGCGGAGCCCGTCGCCGAGGGCGGCTATGCCGCTGCGCTGCTGCTCGACGGGTGGGCCATGCTGGGGCGGCCCGATCTGCGGGCCGCGGAGGATGCGTTGCGGCGGTGGATCGGGGCTGCGGCGCTGGTGCGGCCGCAGGGGGCGGGCGGGACCGTGGTGGTGGTTGCCGAGCCGACCCTGCGGCCCGTGCAGGCGCTTGTCCGTTGGGACCCGGTGGGGCACGCCGTGCGGGAGCTCTCCGAGCGGGCTGAGCTGGGGTTTCCGCCCGTTTCGCGGATGGCCTCCGTGGCGGGGGCTCCGGAGGCGCTGTCCGCGTTTCTCGCCGGGGCGGAACTTCCGGGGGACGCGGTGGTGTTGGGGCCCGTTCCCGTGCCGGACGCGGGGGCCGCGCCGGGGGGTGCGCGCCGGGGTGGGGCTGCGCCTGCCGGGGAGCGGTGGGAGCGGGTCCTTGTCCGGGTGCCGCCGGGGAGCGGGGCCGCGCTTGCCGCTTCGCTGAAGGTGGCGCAGGCCGCGCGGATGGCGCGGGGGGCTGCGGAGCCAGTGCGGGTGCGGGTGGATCCACTGGACATCGGTTAGGCGGTCCGCTGCGCGGGGCGTTGGGCCGTGTGGTGCTGGGCGCTGTGTTTGTCTGCCCCGCGGCTTCGGTGTTGTGCCCACCCGTTCCGCCCTGCGGAACGCCTGCCCACAACGAAGTGGCTGCCTGGGGGTGACAGGCAGCGGCTGCCTCTGCTGCTGGGGTCAGTAGAGGCAGCCGCTGGTCTGTGCTGTCGGGGGTCAGCCGTTGCGAGGTCCCGGGAAAGCGTTGGGGCGGGGGTCCTCGCGCAGGGCGGGGCTGCCTGATGTGGGCTGGGTCGGCATCGCGCGGGCCGCCGGGACCCCGGGGAGGGGAGCGCCGACGGTGAGCGGAGGACGGGCGGCCGTGGGGGCGGGAATCGTCTCCGTGGCCCGCTCCGCCTCCGCCGCTGCCTGCGTCGTGGCCCGGCGGGCGCCGTAACGGCGGTGCACCGCCTGCTTGGTGACCCCGAGCGCCGAGCCCACCGCGTCCCACGAGAAGCCCAGCGAGCGGTCGAAGTCCACCGCGGCGGTCACCAGTGTCTCGACGCTGTCCCGCAGTTCCTGGGCGAGGCGGACGGTCGGCGCGGGGGCCCGTCCGTACACCACGAAGCCCGCGGAGGGGCTTGAGCGGCGCGGGCGGTAGACGTTGCCGAGCTGGGCGGTGAGCGTACGCAGTGCGTCCACCTGCCGGCGGACCCGCTCGATGTCCCGTACCAGGAGGTGCAGGCTGGCCCGAGCCTGGGCGTCGTGGGTTGCGTGGTCGGCCATGAACAAGCCTCTCGAACCGGCGTTGAAAAGGATCGGGCCGCATGCGCGGCCCGTTGTGGTCAACTCTTTCTTGACCAACGCGCTAGTTCGTGAGGGGTCACGGTGGAGGGGCGTATGCGCATATGCACAGGGCGCGTGTCCGCGCGTACGCCCCCAGGTGAGCGGCCCCGCTGCCCCGCGGAGCGCGGCCCGGCAGGGCGGCTCATAGACTGGTGCGCTCCCCGCACGTTCCCGTCCCGAGAGGCCGAAAGGCAACGATGAAGCTCGTCTTCGCAGGCACCCCCGAGGTCGCCGTCCCCGCCCTGGACGCCCTGATCGCCTCCGACCGGCATGAGGTGGCCGCCGTCGTCACCCGGCCCGACGCTCCCGCGGGCCGCGGCCGCAGGCTCGTCGCGAGCCCCGTCGCCCAGCGTGCCGAGGAGGCCGGGATCGAGATCCTCAGGCCCGCGAAGCCGCGCGACGAGGACTTCCTGGCGCGCCTTCGCGAGATCGCGCCGGACTGCTGCCCGGTCGTCGCCTACGGCGCTCTGCTGCCCAAGGTCGCCCTGGATATCCCGGCCCACGGCTGGGTCAACCTGCACTTCTCGCTGCTGCCCGCCTGGCGCGGTGCCGCGCCCGTCCAGCACGCCGTGATGGCGGGCGACGAGATCACCGGCGCCTCCACCTTCCTGATCGAGCAGGGGCTCGACTCCGGCCCGGTGTACGGCACCGTCACCGAGGTCGTCAGGGCCACCGACACCAGCGGTGACCTGCTCACCCGCCTCGCCTTCGCGGGCTCCGGGCTGCTCGCCGCCACCATGGACGGCATCGAGGACGGCTCCCTGAAGGCCGTACCGCAGCCCGCCGACGGCATCACCCTCGCCCCGAAGATCACCGTCGAGGACGCCCGCGTGGACTGGGCCGCCCCGGCCCTGCGCGTGGACCGGGTGGTGCGCGGCTGCACCCCGGCGCCCGGCGCCTGGTCCGTGTTCCGCGGGGAGCGGCTGAAGATCATCCAGTCCGCGCTCGTCGCCGACCGCACGGACCTCGCGCCCGGCGAACTCGGCGCCGCCAAGAACAACGTGTACGTCGGCACCGGATCGCACGCCGTGGAGCTGCTCTGGGTCCAGCCGCAGGGCAAGAAGCCGATGCGCGGCGCCGACTGGGCGCGCGGGGTGCGGATCGCCCCGGACGAGCGGCTCGGCGACACCGACGTACGCTGAATAGGTTCAGCACCCATCCAATAGCGGAGCACCTTTGAACGACCAGCCCGCCCGGCGTCCCCAGAAGCAGGGCAAGCCCGGCAAGCCCCATCGCCGACCCAAGAAGGACCCCGTCCGTTTCCTCGCCTTCGAGGCGCTGCGGGCGGTGGACGAGCGCGACGCGTACGCGAACCTCGTCCTGCCGCCGCTCCTGCGCAAGGCCCGCGAGAAGGGCGATTTCGACGCGCGGGACGCGGCGCTCGCCACCGAGCTCGTCTACGGGACGCTGCGCAGGCAGGGCACGTACGACGCGATCGTGGCCGCCTGCATCGACCGGCCGCTGCGCGAGGTCGACCCGCCGGTCCTCGACGTGCTGAACATGGGCGTGCACCAGCTGCTCGGGACGCGGATTCCGACGCACGCCGCCGTCTCCGCGTCGGTGGAGCTGGCGCGTGTGGTGCTCGGTGACGGGCGGGCCAAGTTCGTCAACGCGGTCCTGCGCAAGGTCGCGTCCGACGATCTGGACGGCTGGCTGGAGAAGGTCGCGCCGCCCTACGACGAGGACGCCGAGGACCACCTCGCCGTCGTCCACTCGCACCCCCGCTGGGTCGTCTCCGCGCTCTGGGACGCTCTGGGCGGTGGCCGCGCGGGCATCGAGGACCTCCTGGAGGCCGACAACGAGCGGCCCGAGGTGACCCTGGTGGCCCGCCCCGGACGTACCACCGCCGACGAACTCCTCGACGCGGTCGGCGAGGAGTCCGCGCTGCCGGGGCGCTGGTCGCCCTATGCCGTGCGGCTCAGCGAAGGCGGCGAGCCCGGTTCGATCGACGCCGTGCGCGAGGGCCGCGCCGGGGTCCAGGACGAGGGCAGCCAGCTCGTCGCGATCGCACTCGCGAACGCCCCGATCGAGGGGCGCGACGAGAAGTGGCTCGACGGATGCGCCGGACCGGGCGGCAAGGCGGCCATGCTCGCGGGCCTGGCCGCCGGACGCGGCGCCGCGCTGCTCGCCGCCGAGAAGCAGCCGCACCGGGCCCGCCTCGTGGCGCAGGCACTGCGGGGCAACCCGGGCCCGTACGAGGTCATCGCCGCCGACGGCACGCGGCCCCCGTGGCAGCCCGGCACCTTCGACCGCGTCCTGATGGACGTGCCCTGTACGGGGCTCGGTGCCCTGCGCCGCCGTCCCGAGGCCCGCTGGCGCCGCCGCGCCGAGGACCTCGACGGCTTCGCGCCGCTCCAACGGGGTCTGCTGCGTACCGCGTTGGAGTCCGTGCGGGTCGGGGGCGTCGTCGGATACGCCACCTGCTCGCCGCACCTCGCGGAGACGCGTGCCGTCGTCGACGACGTGCTCAAGCAGCACCCGGGCGCCGAACTGATCGACGCCCGCCCGTTGCTGCCCGGTGTCCCGGCCCTGGGCGAGGGGCCCGACCTCCAGCTGTGGCCGCACCTGCACGGCACCGACGCGATGTACCTAGCGCTGATCCGGCGGACGGCCTGACCCGGCCTCCGATGTCCCCGCACCGGCCCCCGACCCTGACCCTGCCGTCACGGTCGAGGGCGTGCGGGCGGCCGGGTCCTTGCTCAGGGCGTGCGGCCACCAGACCTTCGGTCCCACGTCCAGGAACAACGCGGTGACCAGGACGGACCGTACGACGAAGGTGTCGAGCAGGACGCCGACCGCGACCGCGAAGCCGATCTCGGCGAAGCCCACCATCGGCAGCGTGCCGAGCGCGGCGAACGTGCCCGCCAGGACCAGGCCCGCCGAGGTGATGACCGCGCCGGTCGCCGAGAGGCCGGTGAGGATGCCCGCACGGGTGCCCTGTCGGCCCGCCTCCTCACGGATGCGGGTCGACAGGAAGATGTTGTAGTCGATGCCGAGCGCCACCAGGAACACGAAGACGAACAGCGGGAAGTCCGTGGACTCGCCCGCGTAGTCGAAGATGTGCCGGAAGGCGAGCGCACTGATCCCCAGCGCGGCGGTGAAGGAGAGCACGACCGTCGCGATCAGGAGCAGCGGCGCGACCAGGGCCCGCAGCAGCAGGGCGAGGATCAGCAGGACGACCACGAGGACGAGCGGGATCACCAGCTTGTTGTCGTGGGTCGTGGCGCGGTCCATGTCCACGATGGCCGCCGTGTTGCCGCCCACCTGCGCGTCCGCGTCGGGCACCGCGTGCACGGCGTCGCGCACCCGCTCCACGGTCCGCTTGGCCGCCTCGCTGTCGGAGGCATCGGTCATGGTCGCCTCGAACAGGACCTGGCCCTCGTGCACCCGTTTGGTCCCCGGCGGCACGACGACGCTCGCCGGGGCCACCCCGCTCGTCCGGGCGACGGCGGCGCGGACCTCGGGGCCCTGCGCCACGTTCGACACGATCACCAGCGGGTCGCCGCTGCCCGCGTCGAAGTACTCGGCCTGCACCTCCTGGCCCACGATCGAGTCCGGCTTGTCCGTGAACGAGTCGGCGTTGCTCAGCCCCTCGGCGCGCAGCTGCGTCATGCCGAGCGCGAGCGCCGCCAGGGCCACCGCCGTGATGCTCCAGGTCAGGCGCGGGCGGTGGGCGATGCGGCGGCCCGTGCGGGCCCAGGCGCCGCGCTCGGTGGGCTCCTCGGAGCCGTTGTGCGGGACCAGCGGCCAGAAGAGCCACCGGCCGCAGACCACCAGGAGCGCGGGGAACAGCGTCAGCATCGCGATCAGGGCGACCGCGACACCGATGGCGGCGACCGGGCCCAGGCCCCGTGTCGAGTTCATCTCGGCGGTGAGCAGCACCAGCATGCTGACGACGACCGTGGCCCCCGACGCGATGACCGCCGGGCCCGCCCGGTGCAGGGCGAGCTGCATCGCCTCGTGCCGGTCCTCGTGGCGGCGCAGCTCTTCGCGGTAGCGGGCCACCAGGAGCAGGGCATAGTCCGTCCCCGCGCCGAAGACGAGCACCGTGAGGATGCCCGCGCTCTGGCCGTTGACCGTCAGGCCCGCGTGTTCCGCCAGGAGATAGATCAGCGCCTGCGCGGTGAACAGCGAGACGATCGCCGCGAGCAGCGGCACGAACAGGAGGACCGGACTGCGGTAGGTGATCAGGAGGATCACGACGACGACGCCGCCCGCCGCGAGGAGCAGCGTCGAGTCGATGCCCTCGAACGCCTCGGAGAAGTCCGCCGACGTACCGCCCGGCCCGGTGACGTGCACCGCGAGACCGTCGGTGCTTTGACCGGTGCCGCCCACCCGCTCGCGGATGGAGTCGACTGCGGGAGCGATCCGCTCCCAGCCCTTCTCGTCCATGGTGATGGGCACGAAGATCTGCGCCGCCTCGGCGTCCCTGGCCGGCCGCACGTCGAAGACGGGGCCGCGGGTCTCCGCGCCCCGGATGCCGTGAGCGCGCAGTTCCCTGAGCTCCCTGACGTCCCCGGCGATCTGGACCCGGTCCGCCGGGGTGAGCCCGCCTTCGCGGGCGTACACGACGATCGCCGGAATCTGTTCGGGCCTGAAGTCCTCGGAGATCTCCAGGACTTGGGTGGACTCCGCCGAGTTGGGCAGCCATGACGAGGCCTGGTTGTCCTGGGCGCCGTGAGCTTCTGGGCGAGCGGCGCGGCCACCACGATCACCACCAGCCAGAACAGCACCACCAGCCACTTGGTGCGCCGCCCGCACACGAGCCAGGCCACACCGCGGCTCGCCCGGCTCTGTGCCTCCGGGCGTCCTTCCGGGCGTCCTTCCGGGCGTCCCTCCGAGCGTGCCTCCGGCCGTCCGTCCGACCGTTCGTCTGGCATGGCCACCCCCGCTGCCCCACGTGGTGCCGGTGGACCGCCCAGCATGGCACGCGGTCCATGGTCAGAGGAGTCCGGAAGCCCACGCTTCGGACCGCGGCAGGCAACGCGCTGCGGGCATGGCAGTCTTGGGGCATGGCCGTGCAGATCAACCCCAGCATCCTGTCCGCGGATTTCGCCCGTCTTGCCGAGGAGGCAACGGCGGTCGAAGGCGCCGACTGGCTCCACGTCGACGTGATGGACAACCACTTCGTCCCGAACCTCACCCTGGGGGTGCCGGTCGTAGAGTCCCTGGCACGGGCGACGGACACGCCGCTGGACTGCCATCTGATGATCGAGGACGCAGATCGCTGGGCTCCGCAGTACGTCGAAGCGGGCGCCGGATCGGTCACCTTCCACGCGGAGGCCGCCGCCGCACCCGTCCGTCTCGCCCGCGAGATCCGCGCCAAGGGCGCCCGCGCCTCCATGGCGCTGAAGCCCGCGACGCCCATCGAGCCGTACGAGGATCTCCTCCCCGAGCTCGACATGCTGCTGATCATGACGGTCGAGCCGGGCTTCGGCGGGCAGTCGTTCCTCGACATCATGCTGCCGAAGATCCGCCGCACCCGTGAGCTGATCAGCAAGCACGGCCTCGACCTCTGGCTCCAGGTCGACGGCGGAGTCTCGGCCGAGACCATCGAGCGCTGCGCCGAGGCCGGCGCCGACGTCTTCGTGGCGGGCTCCGCGGTGTACGGGGCGAACGACCCGGCAGCGGCGGTACGTGCATTGCGCACCCGGGCGGCCGGGGCGACGGCCACGGCCGCATGGGCATGCGGCCACTGAGCCACGAGTACGTGAACGCAGTCCTCCAGGGCTGATCAAGTACGTCGGATCTGCAAGGATGAACGGCGAACCCAGGTTGCGCTGCGGCAATGCGCGATAAGCCGTGGCAATGCGCGCGAAGCCGCACCAATGCGTGTGAATGCCTATGCGCGTGAATGCGTGAACGACAGTTGCTTGAAATGACAGTGAGGAGATCGTCGTGTCGACGGGCGGCCGGTCAGCCATGCGGATGGGACCCGCGGAGCTGGTGCAGGCGGCGGCCATGGCCCGCCGCTTCTATCTCGAGGGCAAGTCGAAGATCCAGATCGCCGAGGAGTTCGGCGTGAGCCGCTTCAAGGTGGCCAGGGTCCTGGAGACGGCGCTGGAGAGGGATCTCGTACGGATCGAGATCCGTGTGCCCGCCGAGCTGGACGCGGAGCGCTCGGACGCGCTGCGCGCCCGCTACGGCCTGCGGCACGCGGTCGTCGTCGAGTCGCCCACCTCGGTCGACGAGATCGAGGAGTCGCCCGATCCGGAGAACCTCGGCGAGGTCGCGGCCGATCTGCTCGGCGAGCTCGTCACCGAGGGCGATGTGCTCGGCCTGGCGTGGGGGCGCTCGACCATCCATATGGCGGCCGCCCTCGACCAGCTGCCGCCGTGCACCGTGGTGCAGCTGACGGGCGTGTACGACGCCGGAACGGCCGAACGCGGGTCGGTCGAAGCCGTGCGGCGTGCCGCGCAGGTCTCCGGCGGCGAGGCCCACCCCATCTACGCGCCGATGCTCCTGCCGGACCCGGCCACGGCCGCCGCGCTGCGCAACCAGACCGGGATCGCGCGGGCCTTCGAGTACTTCGACAAGGTCACCGTCGCCGCCGTCTCCATCGGCTCCTGGGAGCCCGGCATCTCCACCGTCCACGACATGCTCAGCGACGAGGAGCGCGCGCACTACGCCTCGCTCGGTGTCGCGGCCGAGATGTCCGCGCACCTCTTCGACGCCGAGGGGCGCCGGGTGGGGCGCGATCTGGGGGAGCGGTGCATCACCGTCGAGGCCGATCGGCTGCGGCGAATTCCCGAGGTGGTCGCCATCGCGGGCGGGCGGCGGAAGGCCGCGGCGATCGACGCGGTGCTGAGGTCCGGGCTTGTCACCAGCTTGGTCACCGATACCGCTGCTGCTGATCAGCTGCTGGTTCGGGGGGCTACTCCGCATCCTGCGCTGGATCGGGAGGACCCCGACGGCGGCTGATTGGCTGCGGGTGCGTTGTGGCTGGTCGCGCCCACGCGGCGGAGCCGCACATGTCACCGCCCCGCGCCCCTTGCGGGGCGCGCAGTGCGGGGCGGCCTATGGCAGCATCTGGCCCATGGTGCTCCGGTTTGTGCCCCGCGTGCTGGGTGCGGTGCTCGTCTGCCTCGCTGTCCTCGCCACGGGGTGCTCCTCCTCCGGCCCCTCCGGCTCCTCCGCCCCGGCGTGGGCGCACGGCATGGCCACCGTCCCGGCCGACCGGCTGCCCGCCGAAGCGCGGCGGACGCTGCGGCTCATCGATGACGGCGGGCCCTTCCCGTATGCCAAGGACGGCTCGACCTTCGGCAACTACGAGGGCGAGCTGCCGAAGCAGCGGCGCGGCCACTACCGGGAGTACACCGTGCCCACCCCCGGCGCACGCGACCGGGGAGCGCGGCGCATCGTCACCGGGAGCGGCGAGGAGACCTACTACACCGACGATCACTACGCGTCCTTCAAGGCGGTACTGAGATGAGGCGGTACTGAGATGACGTCCGAACCGCTCGCGCCGGTCCTCGCGGCCGTCCGCGCCGCAGGCCTGAACGCCGTCTCGCTCGACCTGGGCGGGGTGAGCGACAAAGCGGCCTTCATGGAACGCTGCGCCCGCGCGCTGTCGCTGCCCGACTGGTTCGGGCGCAACTGGGACGCGCTCGCCGACTGCCTCACCGACCTGGCCGGGGTGCCCGGCTCACCCGGCCGTCTTCTCGTGGTCACCGGTTGGCAGGAGTACGCCGAAGCGGCTCCCCGGGACTGGATCGTCGCCCAAGAGGTCTTCACGGACGCCGTGGAGTACGCGCGGGAACGCGGGGCGGTTCTGGAGATCGTCCTCGCGCTCGGCACCCGGACCTGAGCGGACCGTGATCGCCGCGGAGGGTCTTTGGAGGATCCGACCAGGGCTCCCGGGCCCCGGCTGGGTGATCATCCCAGGCGGCACAGGGTCCCGGACATGGGACACTGAAGTACGTGCTTTTCCCTCGGCCTAACTGTCCGGGGGCCACCTCTGATCGACTGGGATGAGCAGCACGTGCGCTTCCTCAATGACATCCAGCCTGCGTACGACCTGACGTACGACGACGTTTTCATGGTGCCGCGGCGTTCCGCCGTCGGATCGCGTCAGGGCGTGGACCTCTCGTCGCCGGACGGCACCGGCACCACGATCCCGCTGGTGGTCGCGAACATGACCGCCATCGCGGGGCGCCGGATGGCCGAGACGGTCGCCCGCCGCGGCGGCCTCGTCGTGATCCCGCAGGACATCCCGATCGAGGTCGTCACCGAGGTCATCTCCTGGGTCAAGACGCGCCACCACGTCCTGGACACCCCGATCGTCCTGGCCCCCACGCAGACCGTCGCCGACGCGCTGGCGCTGCTCTCCAAGCGTGCGCACAACGCGGGCGTCGTCGTGGACGCCGACCAGAAGCCGGTCGGCGTCGTCACCGACACGGACCTGAACGGCGTCGACCGCTTCACCCAGCTCTCCGAGGTCATGTCCAAGGACCTCGTGCTCCTGGACGCGGACATCGACCCGCGCGACGCGTTCAACAAGCTGGACGCCGCCAACCGCCGCTATGCCCCCGCCGTGGGCAAGGACGGCCGCCTCGCCGGCATCCTGACCCGTACGGGCGCCCTGCGCGCGACCCTCTACTCGCCCGCCCTGGACAGCAAGGGCAAGCTGCGCATCGCCGCGGCCGTCGGCATCAACGGCGACGTCGCGAGCAAGGCCAAGCAGCTGCTCGACGCGGGCGCCGACACGCTCGTCGTCGACACCGCGCACGGCCACCAGGAGTCGATGATCGCCGCGGTCAAGGCCGTGCGTGCGCTCGACCCGCAGGTGCCGATCGTCGCGGGCAACATCGTCGCCGCCGAGGGCGTACGGGATCTGATCGAGGCGGGCGCCGACATCATCAAGGTCGGCGTGGGCCCCGGCGCCATGTGCACCACGCGCATGATGACCGGCGTCGGCCGCCCGCAGTTCTCCGCGGTGCTCGAATGCGCCGCCGAGGCCGCGAAGTTCGGCAAGCACGTGTGGGCCGACGGCGGTGTCCGTCACCCGCGTGACGTCGCCATGGCGCTGGCCGCCGGTGCGTCGAACGTCATGATCGGCTCGTGGTTCGCCGGGACGTACGAGTCGCCGGGCGACCTCCAGCAGGACGCCAACGGCCGCCTCTACAAGGAGTCGTTCGGCATGGCGTCGGCCCGCGCGGTCAAGAACCGCACGAGCGAGGAGTCGGCCTACGACCGTGCCCGCAAGGCGCTGTTCGAGGAGGGCATCTCGACCTCGCGGATGTTCCTGGACCCGGAGCGGCCCGGCGTCGAGGACCTGATCGACTCGATCATCGCGGGTGTCCGCTCCTCCTGCACGTACGCGGGCGCGGGGTCCCTGGCGGAGTTCGCCGAGCGGGCCACCGTGGGTGTGCAGAGTGCCGCGGGCTACGCGGAGGGCAAGCCCCTCCACGCCTCCTGGAGTTAGCCGCCGGGCGGGGAGCTGCGTCGTTCGTCCGCGGGTTGCCGCGCCGCGCAGTTCCCCGGGCCCCCTTACGGGGCCCGTCAGGGGCGCACCGCGGCCGTGTACACCTCGATGGCCGGACGGGGCTCCTTGCCGAGAAGCGTGCGCAGGGCGTTGCTCTGCACGCCCGTGCCGTCCAGGAAGCCGCCCGCGATCGCCGCGTACGTGCTCAGGAGCATCGGCACCTGGAAGGGCAGCGCCTGGCCGGCCGCGGTGATCGCCTCGCGGGTCGCGGCGAGCGTGCCGGGCTCGTACGAGGCGCCGGTCGCGGCGGCCAGGTCGGCGCCGCCCAGGGCGTGTTCGCCGACCAGTTCGTAGGTGCGCCCCGTGTGCGCCGCCGGATCCGTGGCCACCCGCACCGCGACCTCGGCCAGGTCCTCGCGCGCCACGGCGGCCAGGCGGCCCGCCCCCAGCGGCGCGGCGATGGTCCCGTCGGGGCCCGGCGCGGCGATGGCGGCGAGGAACTCCGCGTACAGGCCGTTGCGCAGGACCGTCCAGTTCAGCGAGGACGCCCGCAGTCGGCGCTCGGTCCAGCGGTGCGCGAGCGCGTACGTCAGATGGTCGCCGTCGCCGCTGAGGCTGGTGTAGACGAGGTGGCCGACGCCCGCCTTCTCGGCGGCGGATATCACGGCCTCGTGCCGGGCCGTGACGACGTCGTCCTCGGCGGCCCCCGCGGAGATGACAAGCAGGGTGCCGACGCCGGTGAAGTCCAGCGAAGCCGGATCGTCGAAGTCGACGCGGCGGCCGCCGGGAGCGGGGCTGCGGGTGCCGATGACGACGTCGTCGCGGTCCGCGAGGCGGGCGGTGACGAGCTTGCCGAGGGCGCCCGTGGCGCCGGTGATCATGAGCATGGGAAGGTTCCCCCGTGGTGAGTGGTTGCCGGGTGACCGGGCTTGTGACCATGGTGGTCGGCGCGGCGCCGCCGCATAAGGAGGCACATTCATGTCAGCAGGGCACACGGCGGTAACCACCCCGCAGCCGGCTGCGGCCCCCGCCGAGCCGGTGATCAGCTGTGAGACCCCGCAGGACGAGTGCGGGGTGCGGGACGTCCTCGACCGGCTGGGCGACAAGTGGTCCGTGTACGTGGTGGTCGAACTGGCCTCGGGCGTCCTGCGGTTCAAGGAGTTGCAGCGCCGCATCCACGGCGGTGTCTCGCAGCGCATGCTCACCCTGACCGTGCGCCGCCTGGAGCGCGACGGTCTGGTCAGGCGGACGGTGTACCCGACGATTCCGCCGCAGGTCGAGTACGAACTGACCGAGCTTGGCCACAGCCTCACGCACCTGGTCAAGGCGCTGGCCGACTGGTCCATCGAGCACCGCCCGGCCATCGCCGCCGCCCGCGAGGCCTATGACGCCTATGACGAAGCCGCCGGGAAGTGACCACGGCGCAGTTCCTCGTGCAGCGCTGACGCCACTGCCTCCGCCAGGATGCCGTGGCCCGCGTCGCCCGGATGCACCCCGTCCACCAGATGCCCGGCGTGCAGAAGGCCGCCGCCCGGCAGCAGATCCGCCCCCGCGTCCACGGCCGCCCGCTCCACCGCGGTCCGCAGTTCCTCCAGCGTGGCCCCGAGCGCGTTCGGTGCCGACTCGGCGTCCGGGCGGACCACGGGGGAGACCACCAGGAGCGGAGCCTGCGGATGACCGCGGCGCACCAGGCCCAGGAACGCCCGCGCCGTCTCGTAGAGCAGGCCCGCCGAATGCGGCGTACGCGACCAGCAGTTCGTGCCGAAGGCGACGGTGAGCAAGTCGGCTTCCAGTGAAGCCAGTTGCTCCGCCGACGCCAACTCCCCGCGCGCCGCGCCCGCGTACCCGAGGTTCACCGTCTGCACGCCCAGGGCCCGTCCCGCGAGCGCGGGCCACGCCAGATGCGGACGCGAGACCGACCAGCCCTCCGCGATCGAGTCGCCGTAGACGAGCCAGCGCGGGCGAGGGGCGGCGGGCGTCAGGGTGCCGTCGACCGGGCGCAGTCCGTGCAGGACGGGCCGGAGTGATTCCGGCAGGTGCAGGGTGAACTCGCCGTCGGGGGAGGGGAGAGGGACCAGCGTCCGGTGCTCGCCCGGCGCCGCGGGCGTGTCGGCGGCGTCCTCGCCCGCGAGCAGCGTGAACACCGCGGGCGCGTCCCGGTACGAGTCCGTCGCCGACGGAGATGACGCGGTGTACGCGACCTCCACCGCGCTCACGCCGCGCGCGGTGAACTCCAGGCGCACCCCGGCAGGCAGTCCCGCCCGCTCCCACGTGTCCCCGGGCAGCCGCTCGCGGTCGGCCGGGTCGGCGCGCAGCACCCGGCCGTCCGGCGTCCACCAGGCGGCCCCGCGCACGAACTCCCTCACCGCGCGCCGCCGATGGTCGGATACGGGAACTTCACGCCGACCCCGCCGTCCACGACGAGCGTCTGCCCGGTGACGTACGAGGAGAGCGGCGAGGCGAAGAAGAGCAGCGCGGAGGCGATGTCCGAGGTCTCGGCCACCCGGTCGAGCGGAGCGTTGCGGGCGTTGCGCGCGCGGCCCTCTTCGCCGATCAGGCCCGCCACGCGCGGGGTCCACACGACGCCGGGCGCGACCGCGTTCACCCGTACCCCGCGCGGGCCGTACTCCACCGCCGCCGAGCGGACCAGGGAGATCAGGCCCGCCTTGGCCGCGCCGTACGCGGCATGCAGGGGCGCGGCCGTCAGGCCCGACACGGACGCGACGAAGACAAGGGGGCCGCCGCCCGCTTCGGCGAGCGCCTCGCCGCCGTACTGGACCGCGAGCCAGGCGTGCCGCAGGACGAGGGAGAAGTGCCAGTCCCAGGCGGCGTCGTCGAGATCGGCAAGCGGCGTGTAACGCGCCATGCCGACGATGTCGACGACACCGCCGATCCCGCCCAACTCCCCTCGCGCGTCGGCGAAGAGCTCCCGCATCTCCTCGCGCCGCGTCACGTCCGCCACGTACGCGATGCCGCCCGTCTGAGCCGCGACCGCTTCGGCGCGCCCCTTGTCGAGATCCACGCACAGGACCCGCGCGCCGGCGGCCGAGAGCGCGTGCGCGGTCTGGCGGCCGATGCCGTTGCCCGCGCCGAGCAGCACGAAGCCGCGGCCGTCCAGGCGGTGCAGGGAGGCGTAGTCGGGGACGGGGGACGTGTCGAGGGGCTCGTCCGCCGCGGTGCCCGCCGGAGGCTCGCTCACGGCGCGGCCCGCCGGGGCCGGTAGGACGCCAGTTCCGGGATGACTTCCTTGCCCAGGATCTCGATCGTGCGCAGGATCTCCTGGTGCTCCAGATAGCCCCACTGGACGTAGCAGATGAGCTGGTCGATGCCGAGGTCGGCGTAGCGCTTGGCCTTGCGGACGATGGTGTCCGCGTCGCCGATGAGGATCATGTCGCCGTCGTTGAAGTCCCCGACGGGGACGTTGCCTTCGATGATCGGGGTGAGGAAGGGGAAGGTCCGCTCGCGCTCGTCGGGGGTCAGGTGCGGCAGCTCCCAGTCGAGCGTGAACTGGGCCAGGTTGCGGTACCACCAGGCCACCGAGTCCCAGACCCGCTGCGAGGGGCGGTCCGCCACGTGCACCAGGGTGTATGCGCTGACCCGGTCCGTGGTGACGTCCGTGATGGGGTCCGGCGTGCGCGCCGCAGCGCGGTAGGCGGCGACCTGACGGGCCATCGCGTCCAGCGGCTGCATGATCGAGAAGGAGAGCAGGCCGAGGCCCGCGGCGCCCGCCACCTCCGCCGAACCGGGCGATGTCGCCGCCATCCAGCAGGGCGGGTGCGGGTCCTGGACGGGCTTGGGGGTGACCATCCGTCGGGGGAAGGTGAAACGCTCCGACTCGTAGGCGAAGTACTCCTCGCGCCACATGCCCGTGACGATCTCGATCGCCTCGCGCCAGTCGGAGCGCGACTGCTCCCGGTCCACGCCAAAAGCCGTCTGTTCCATGGGAGTCGACCGTCCTGTGCCCCACTCCACGCGGCCGTCCGAGAGCACGTCCACCGCCGCCACCTTCTCCGCGATGCGCTGCGGCGGAGTGAAGCCGAAGGGGGTGAGCGTGACGCCGAAGCCGAGGCGTATCCGCTCGGTGAGCGCCGCGAGGTGCCCGAGAAGGACTTCGGGCGCGGGGCAGTGCGAGCGGCCCTCGCGGAAGTGGTGCTCCACGGCCCACACCGTGCGGAAGCCGACCCGGTCGGCGAGCCTGATCTGCTCCACGGCCTCGCGGTAGGCGCGCTGCTCGGCGGTGCGCTGGCCGAGCGGGTGGGGTCCGTTCCAGGGCTTCGGTACGTCGATCTCGTACAGCACATCGAGGTCCATGGCCTGCTGGCTCCCTCGTGACGGGGGTGTGCGATCGGCTCGACCGGAGTGCACGATGGGGGAGATCTGACGAAGTGTCAATGACCTCTTCGGACCACCGGCACGCAACGGACGAAACGGACCGCGCAACGAAGACCCGCAGGAAGGGGATGTACGCAACGATCGTCCGGGCTTGCGCAAGGTTGCTTCATTACATACGTGAAGCGTGCCTCATAGAGTCGTCCGCTGTACGTGGTGTGGCGGGGACCGCCTGCTCGGCGGTCCCCGGCCATGCCCGGGGTGCTGCCGCGGTCCCGCCGCCCTGACCAGGCAGCGATGAAGGAGCCATGCGTGCTCGACCAAGGCGCACCCCCGCAGAACCGACCGAGTCCTTCGGGGGCCAGGGGGCTCGGCGGTCGCTTGATGCGGCGCAAGCCGGTGGAACTCCTGGTCGCGGAGGGCGGCCAGGGTGAGGGCGGCTCGCTGCGGCGCTCCCTCGGCATGTGGCAGCTGACCATGATCAGCATCGGCGCCACGCTGGGCACCGGCATCTTCGTGGTCCTCGGCGAGAGCGTCCCCAAGGCCGGGCCCGCCGTGACCCTGTCCTTCGTGCTCGCCGGGCTCACCGCCCTGTTCTCCGCGCTCTCGTACGCCGAGCTTGCGGGCTCCATTCCGGTCGCCGGGTCCTCCTATTCGTACGCGTACGCAACGATGGGCGAACTCATCGCCTGGGTCTGCGGCTGGTGCCTGGTCCTGGAGTACGGCGTCTCGGTCGCGGCCGTCGCCGTCGGCTGGGGCGAATACCTCAACGAACTGCTCAACGGCACCATCGGCGTCACCATCCCCGACGTGCTCTCGTCGGCACCCGGCGAGGGCGGCGTGATCAACCTGCCGGGCCTGATCGTGGTGCTGCTGGCCATGGTGTTCCTGCTGGGCGGCGCCAAGGAGTCGGCGCGGGCCAACACGATCATGGTCATCGTGAAGATCGCCGCACTCGTGCTCTTCTGCACCATCGGCTTCATGGGCTTCAAGTCCGGCAACTACTCCGACTTCATGCCGCTCGGCACGGCCGGTGTCAGCGCCGCCGCGGCCAGCCTCTTCTTCTCGTACATCGGCTTCGACGCCGCTTCCACCGCCGGTGAGGAGGCGAAGAACCCGCAGCGCGACCTGCCCCGCGCGATCATGCTCTCGCTGATCATCGTCACCGCGCTCTACGTCCTGGTCGCGGCCGTCGCCGTCGGCGCCTGGAACTGGGCGGACTTCGAGGGCTCCGAGGCCACGCTCGCCGCGATCATGAACGACGTCAGCGGCCAGAGCTTCTGGGGCACGCTGCTCGCCGCGGGCGCGGTCATCTCCATCGCCTCCGTCGTCCTGACCGTCCTCTACGGCCAGACCCGCGTCCTGTTCGCCATGTCCCGCGACGGCCTGGTCCCCAAGGTGTTCGGCAAGGTCAGCAAGAAAACGGGCACGCCCCGCGTGAACACGGTCATCGTGTCGCTGTTCTGCGCCGTGCTCGCCTCCGTCATCCCGCTCGGCAAGCTCGTCGACGCCACCAGCATCGGCACGCTCTTCGCCTTCGGCCTGGTCAACATCGCGGTGATCGTGCTGCGCAAGACCCGCCCGGACATGCCGCGCACCTTCCGGGTGCCCCTTGGCTGGCTCTTCCCGGTGCTCGGCTTCGGCTTCTGCGCCTACAACATGTTCAGCCTCGACTCCATCACCTGGATCGTCTTCGGTGTCTGGATGGCCGCCGGCCTCGTGTTCTACTTCCTGTACGGCATGAGCCGCTCCCGATTGGCCTCCGCAGAGAAGTGATCCACCCCCAGTGCGACTGAACGATCTCGACGAACGCATCGTGCACGCCCTCGCCGAGGACGCCCGCCGTTCCTACGCCGACATCGGCCAG
The DNA here is from genome assembly GCF_050270335.1 of Streptomyces sp. NPDC059900. Taxonomy (NCBI): domain Bacteria; kingdom Bacillati; phylum Actinomycetota; class Actinomycetes; order Kitasatosporales; family Streptomycetaceae; genus Streptomyces; species Streptomyces sp. NPDC059900. The sequence continues at coordinate 15,316 of NZ_JBNNJZ010000035.1, read as the reverse complement.
CTGGTGGGACTCTCCGCGCCCGCCGTGAAACGGCGCGTGGACCGCCTCCGGGAGACCGGGGCGATCACGGGCTTCACCGTGCGGGTCGACCCGGCCGCGCTCGGCTGGGAGACCGAGGGGTTCATCGAGATCTACTGCCGTCGCAACACCTCGCCCGAGGCCATCCGCCGTGGCCTCGAGCGGTATCCGGAGATCGCGTCCGCCTCCACCGTCACCGGGGAGGCGGACGCCGTCGTCCAGGTCTTCGCCGCCGACATGCGGCACTTCGAGCGGGTCCTGGAGCGGATCGCCGGGGAGCACTTCGTGGAGCGCACGAAGTCCGTGCTCGTGCTCTCGCCCCTGATGCGGCGCTTCTCCTCGGGTTCCCCCGCGTAGCCGCCCACCCGACCCCCGTACGGGTGGGCCCTGCCGGGTCAGCCGGTCGGGTACGCGGGGTGCCAGGGCGTGACGCGGAAGTTGCCCGTGCCCTTCCTGGTCTTCTCGAAGGGGGCCGCGCTCGTGCACTTGGGGAGCTTCCTGGTGCCGTCGGGGCCGCCCACCGACGCCCAGCTGTAGCCCACGCGGTCCTGCTTGCCCTGGTCGTGGACCGTGAAGCCGACGCGGCCGCCCTTGATGTCCTTCAGGTTCGTGGCGGTGATGATGCCGGTGGCCGTGGCGACCTTGCCGCCGGTCATCAGGCAGTCGATGCGGCCCTTCGCCCAGCCGCCCTTGCCGCCGGGCTTGTCGAGGTGGACGAAGCGGAAGGTGCCCGTCGCCTTGTCCGGGCGCATGTTGTGCCGCTTCGCCAGACGGGCGTCGAAGGTGAATGTCACGTCCTCGGTGGTCTTGCGGTACAGCTTCGCCGTGCCGGTGAGCGCGGCGGCCTCGCGCTTCCCGGCGTGCGGGTCGCTTCCGGCCGCGGTCCGGCCGGCGCCGGAGCCCTCCGCCGTGTCCGAAGCGACGGCCGCTCCCGCGGCTGCGGCGCAGATCAGCAGGGCGGTGCCGACGGCGATCACGCGGCTGCGGGGGCCGGTCAGGCGGCGGTCAGCGATCCGGGTATGTGTGGTGCGGCTCACGGGGAGCCTCCGTCCGAAGTGCCGTTCACCCGGTCCTTCCGGGCGAGATCACGGTCTCGCGGCAGGGGCTTGCGGCACGTCCGGCCACGGGCGGCAATCCGCCTCCGCCGCGCGGCGGGGAACACCCCCGGGCCCACTGCACCCACCGGTGGACACCACTACGACCCCGGTCCCACCCGGCCGCACAACGAATCGCCGCGAAGAGCCCCGCACGCGCAACGGATCGCGCGGCAGCCCGCAACGCTCGCGCCTTGTCCGGGCAAGGCCGCCGACCGTACCGTCTAACCGTCCCCACCAGCCCTTGTGCCCCTTCGCATGCCCCGAGGTCCCGCCATGCCCCCGCTGCGCACCGCCCTGCTCCAGAGCTCGGGCACCCCCGGCTCCATCGCCGCCAATCTGAAGGCGCTCGACGAGGCCGCCGCCCGTGCCGCCGAGGCGGGCGCGGACCTCCTGGCCGCCCCGGAGCTCTACCTCACCGGGTACGCCATCGGCGACGACGTGCCGCGCCTGGCCGAGACCGCCGACGGGGCTTCGGCCGCCGCGATCGCCGACAGCGCCGTACGCCACGGCGTCGCGATCGCCTACGGCTACCCCGAGCGGGACGGCGAGCAGGTCTTCAACTCCGTCCAGCTGATCGGCCCCGACGGCGCCCGCCTGGCGAACTACCGCAAGACCCACCTCTTCGGCTGCTTCGAGCGCGACTCCTTCACGCCCGGTGAACAGTCCGTCGTCCAGGCGGAGCTGGGCGGCATGCGGGTCGGCCTGATGATCTGCTACGACGTGGAGTTCCCGGAGAACGTCCGCGCGCACGCCCTCGCGGGCACCGACCTGCTGCTGGTGCCCACGGCCCAGATGCACCCCTTCCAGTTCGTCGCCGAGTCCGTCGTACCGGTGCGGGCCTTCGAGAACCAGATGTACGTCGCCTACGTCAACCGGGTCGGCCAGGAAGGGGAGTTCGAGTTCGTCGGGCTCTCCACGCTGGCGGGACCCGACGGAGTCGCGCGCACCCGCGCCGGACGGGGCGAGCAGCTGGTGTTCGCCGACGCGGACCCCGTCTTCCTCGCCGCGTCGCGCCAGGCCAACCCCTATCTGAGCGACCGCCGCCCCGGTCTGTACGCGTCCCTGGTCTGACCCCCCGAGCTTCCCGTTCTTTCTGTTCTGCCGTTCCCGCAAGGAGTCCGTACCCCATGACGTCCACGGTGCCCACCGCCGTCCAGCACACCGACGCGCAGCCGCCGATCACCATGTTCGGTCCGGACTTCCCGTACGCGTACGACGATTTCCTCGCGCACCCGGCGGGCCTGGGCCAGATACCCGCGACCGAGCACGGCACGGAGGTCGCGGTCATCGGCGGCGGCCTCTCCGGCATCGTGGCGGCGTACGAACTGATGAAGATGGGCCTCAAGCCCGTCGTCTACGAGGCCGACCAGATCGGCGGCCGGCTGCGCACCGTCGGCTTCGACGGCTGCGACCCCTCGCTCACCGCCGAGATGGGCGCCATGCGCTTCCCGCCGTCCTCGACGGCGCTCCAGCACTACATCGACCTGGTCGGACTCAAGACCCAGGCGTTCCCCAACCCCCTCGCGGAGTCGACCCCCTCGACGGTCGTCGACCTCAAGGGCGAGTCCCACTACGCCACCTCCGTCGACGACCTGCCGCAGGTCTACCGCGACGTGATGAACGCGTGGAACTCCTGCCTGGAGGAGGGCGCCGACTTCTCCGACATGAACCGCGCCCTGCGCGAGCGCGACGTACCGAAGATCCGCGAGATCTGGTCCAAGCTCGTCGAGAAGCTCGACAACCAGACCTTCTACGGCTTCCTCTGCGACTCCGAGGCCTTCAAGTCCTTCCGGCACCGCGAGATCTTCGGCCAGGTCGGCTTCGGCACGGGCGGCTGGGACACCGACTTCCCGAACTCCATCCTGGAGATCCTGCGCGTCGTCTACACCGAGGCCGACGACCACCACCGCGGCATCGTCGGCGGCAGCCAGCAGCTGCCGCTGCGGATGTGGGACCGCGAGCCGCAGAAGATCGTGCACTGGGCGCCCGGCACCTCGCTGAGCTCGCTGCACGAGGGCGGTCTGCCCAAGCCCGCCGTGACCCGGCTCGACCGCACCGCGGGCAACCGCGTCACCGTCACCGACTCCTCGGGCGACATCCGCACCTACCAGGCGGCGATCTTCACCGCCCAGTCGTGGATGCTGCTCTCGAAGATCGCGTGCGACGACACGCTCTTCCCCATCGACCACTGGACGGCGATGGAGCGGACCCACTACATGGAGTCCTCCAAGCTGTTCGTGCCGGTCGACCGGCCGTTCTGGCTGGACAAGGACGAGGAGACCGGGCGTGACGTCATGTCGATGACGCTCACCGACCGGATGACGCGCGGCACCTACCTGCTCGACGACGGCCCGGACAAGCCCGCCGTCATCTGCCTCTCCTACACCTGGTGCGACGACAGCCTGAAGTGGCTCCCGCTGTCGGCTAACGAGCGCATGGAGGTCATGCTCAAGTCGCTCGGCGAGATCTATCCCAAGGTCGACATCCGCAAGCACATCATCGGCAACCCGGTGACCGTGTCCTGGGAGAACGAGCCCTACTTCATGGGCGCCTTCAAGGCGAACCTGCCGGGCCACTACCGCTACCAGCGGCGCCTTTTCACGCACTTCATGCAGGAGTCGTTGCCCGAGGACAAGCGGGGGATCTTCCTCGCCGGGGACGACATCTCCTGGACGGCGGGCTGGGCCGAGGGTGCGGTGCAGACCGCGCTGAACGCGGTGTGGGGCGTGATGCACCACTTCGGGGGTGCGACGGACGCGACCAACCCCGGTCCGGGCGATGTGTACGACGAGATCGCTCCCGTCGAGCTGCCCGAGGACTGAGAACGCCGCAAACGTCAGAGCCCCGCGCCCCTTCAGGGCCCGCCCCTCCGGGCGGGCCCTCGCTCATACCCCCGCCGCCCTCGCCTCCGCGTATACCTCCGCCGCCAAGTCCTTCAGTTCCTCCGCGTCCCGCGTGCTGCCCGCCAGCTCGATGAGGATCTCCTGGACCGCGCCCGTCGAGGCGTGGGCCTCCAGGTCCTCGACGATCTGGGCGACGTTGCCCCGGAAGGGCGCCCGCTTCTCGCCCTCGTACGCGGCCGGCGTGTAACGGGCGTTGACCCGCAGGACGCTCTGGACCGGCTGTGTGCGGCCCCGCTCGGCGGCCAGTTCCTTCAGCGTCTGCGCCTGCTCGGCCAGCTGCCCGGCGCCGGTGCCGATCGGCATCCAGCCGTCGGCGCGGTCGACCAGCCTGCGCAGGGCGCGCGGGCTGTTGGCGGGCAGCAGGATCGGGATGGGCCCGGCGGGCTTGGGGCCGACCACCGAAGGCGCGATCGTGGTCAGCTCCCCTTCGTACGCCACCGGGTCCGGGCCCCACACCGCCCGGCAGACGTCGATCATCTCGTCCAGGACCTTGCCGCGCTTCTCGAAGGGGGCCACCCCCGAGGCCGCGTACTCGTCGTGGGACCAGCCCGTGCCGAGGCCCGCGACGACACGGCCGCCGCTCGCCGCGTCCAGCGTGGCCAGGGTGCGCGCCAGCTGGAAGGGCACGTGCAGCGGGGCGACCAGGACGCTGGTGCCCAGGCGGGCCCGCTCGGTGGCGGCCGCGGCCAGGGTCAGCGTGACCAGCGGATCGGCCACCGAGCGGTACGTGTCGGGCCAGGGCAGGCCCTCGATGCCGTACAGACCCTGCGTCGCGGGCTCGGGGAACAGGATGCGTTCATAGACCCACAGGCTTTCGTACCCGATCTCCTCGGCCGCGCGGGCCACCGCCGGGACGTCACGTCCGATGCTGTACTGCCGGCCCTGCGGGAGGCTGAGCCCGAGTCGTGTGGCCATGCTGGTGCTCCTTCGCATCCGGGGTCACTGCTTTCAACGTACAGCTATTGCGGGGGAGTTCACCGGTGGCGGGCGCGGGGCAATCGGATCAGTCCGGCAGGGGAGTGAGCAGCATCCGGCCCACGAGGCCGACCGCCCCGTCCAGGCGATCGCGGAACTGCTCGGCCACGACGGGCAGTTCACGCAGGGCCCGCATCGCGAGAGCCGTCGCCCACGCGCCGTCCCTGGCCCGCTCCAGACTCCACGAGCCGAGCAGATGGGTGAGCGGGTCGGCGATCTGGAAGAGGTCGGGTCCCGGCATCAGATCCTCGCGGATGCGCTCCTCCAGGGAGACGAGGATGTCGCCCACGCGGTCGAACTCGTCCGCCAGATCCGCCGGTTCGCAGCCGAGCGTACGACAGGTGTCCACGACGGCCAGCGGAAGATCGTGCCCGATGTGCGCGTTGATGCCCGCGAGCGCGAACTGAAGGGGACGTACGCCGGGGTGGCGCCGGAGCTCGAACAGCGGCCGCCAGCAGGCGGGCGCCCTGCGGTCGGCGGCCGCCGCGTCGACCGCCGTCAGATAGCGCTCGGCGAACAGGACGTCCAGCGTGATCGCGGCCCCGCGATCCGGGAAACTGCCGTTCTCCACGTGCCGGGCGACCTCTTCGGTGACCGACAGATAGACCCGGTTGAAGACCCCGACCCCGTCGCCAGAGGGGAAGCCGTCCCCCAGGGCGCGCATCCGCGTCGCCACGCCGTCCACCCCGTGTGCCGGTCCTGCGAACCCGGCGAACCGCTCCAACTGCGCCATGACGGCAGGGTCCCAGTCCTAGGCTGGCCCGAGTGCCGCCGCACCGGCCGCTTCCCCAGAACGAGGGAACGGCGGCCGTATGTGCCCCCGGGGAGGGGATCCGGCATGCACGCCGTGTCAGGGGGACGCGGGGGAGGGGGAGGAACAGACGTGCCAGGCAACCGCGCGCGGCATCGCGCCGAACGACGGTCCGCACGGAGACGTGCCGCCCTGCGCGGAGTCATGGTCACTACGGCCTCGGCCGTGGCCGCCGTCGGCGTCGTCGCCGGAATGCTCTCCGCCCTTGACGAGGGCGGCGGCAAGGACCAGGCCCGCCCCGAGGTGACGAAGTCGCCGACGTTCGCACCGCTGCCCGCGGTGCCGACGCCGTCCGCTTCGGTCTCCTCGGGGGCCTCGGCGAAGCCGTCGCCCGCGAAGACCTCCGCCGCGCCGGAACCGGAGCCGACGCCGAAGCCTTCGACGCGGCGCCCGGAGAAGCAGAGCACCGCCGCCCCCGCGGCCGACTCCCTCTACCGGCACGGCGATTCCCAGGTCCTCGACTGGGTCAGGGCCCACCGCGGCGACCCCCGGCGGCCGCTCATCGAGTCACGGATCGCCGCCCGGCCCGCGGCCGTGTGGTTCGCGGACTACGCGCCGGGGACCATCACCTCGCGGGTGCGCGCCGTGTCGTCGGCCGCCGGGAACCGGGTGCCCGTCGTGGTGCCGTACGCGATCCCGGAGCGCGACTGCGGGGGCGCGTCCGACGGCGGGGCGCCGGACCTGGCGGCGTACGACGCGTGGATCGAGAAGTTCGCCGCGGGCCTCGGCTCGGGCGAGGTCATCGTCATCCTCGAACCGGACGCCGTCGCGCAGTCCGAATGCCTCTCGGCCAAGCAGCGCACGGCCCGCAACGCCTCGCTCGCCCGCGCCGGCCGCACCCTGAAGGCAGCCAATCCCGAGGCCAGGGTCTACTACGACGCCGGGCACTCCGGCTGGAACTCCCCGGCCGAGCAGGCCGGACGGCTGCGCGCGGCGGGCGCCGCGTCCCCCGCGTCGTCCGACGGGGTCTTCACGAACGTCTCGAACTTCCGCCGCACCGCCGACGAGGCCGCCTACGCCCGCAGGGTCCTGTCCGCGCTCGGCGGCCCGGCAAGCCTCGGCGCCGTCATCGACACCAGCCGCAACAAGAACGGCGCCCCGGCGGACGGCGAGTGGTGCGACCCCGCGGGCCGGGGGCTCGGACGCAACCCGACGCTGCGCACCGGCGAGGCCCGTATCGACGCCTACCTGTGGATCAAGCTGCCGGGCGAGTCCGACGGCTGCCGGGGCGAGCCGGGGACGTTCTCGCCCGGCTACGCCTACGACCTGGCGCGCGGCTGAGAGCCGCCGGCGCCCGGATCGGGGGTCTCGCCGCCGTCAGCGGCCTCGTCACCCTTGTCGTACGTGGACGTGCCCGAATCGAGCAGCGGCTCCTGCGACTTGAGGTGCGGCGGGGCGAACGCGCGGAGCACGTGGTAGCCGGTGATCACGACAATCGTGCCGAGCGCGATGCCGCTCAGCTCGAAGTTGTCGGTGATCTTCAGCGAGACACCGCCGACGCCGATGATGATGCCCGCGGCTGCCGGGACCAGGTTCAGCGGATTGCGCAGGTCAACGCCCGCGTTGATCCAGATCTGGGCGCCGAGCAGGCCGATCATGCCGTAGAGGATGACGGTGATGCCGCCGAGCACACCGCCGGGGATGGCCGCCACGACCGCGCCGAACTTGGGGCAGAGGCCGAAGAGCAGGGCGAAGCAGGCGGCGGCCCAGTACGCGGCCGTGGAGTAGACGCGGGTCGCGGCCATCACGCCGATGTTCTCGGAGTACGTGGTGTTGGGCGGGCCGCCGACCGCGGTGGAGAGCATGGACGCGGCGCCGTCGGCGGAGATCGCCGTGCCGAGCTTGTCGTCCAGGTTGTCGCCGGTCATCTCGCCGACCGCCTTGACGTGCCCGGCGTTCTCGGCGACGAGGGCGATGACCACGGGCAGCGCGACGAGGATCGCCGACCACTCGAAGCTCGGCGCGTGGAAGGAGGGCAGGCCGATCCAGTCGGCGTTGCCGACGGCGGAGAGGTCCAGACGCCAGTGGTCGACGACCTTGCCGGAGCCGTCCGCCGAGTGGATCTTGCCGAAGGTCAGGTCGAGGACCCAGGACAGGGCGTACCCGAAGATCAGCCCCAGGAAGATCGCCACGCGCGACCAGAATCCGCGCAGGCAGACCACGGCCAAACCGGTGAACAGCATCACCAGGAGCGCCGTCCACTGGTCCTGCGGCCAGTACGTCGACGCGGTGACCGGCGCAAGGTTGAAACCGATCAGCATGACGACGGCACCGGTGACGATCGGCGGCATCGCGGCATGGATGATCCGCGCCCCGAACTTCTGGACGGCGAGACCCACCAGGAACAGCGCGGCGCCGACCACGAAGACCGCGCCCGTCACCGTCGCGGAGGAGCCGCCCTGCGCGCGGATGACCGCGGCCACGCCCACGAAGGAGAGCGAACAGCCCAGGTAGCTGGGCACCCGGCCGCGGGTGGCGAGCAGGAAGATGACGGTCGCCACGCCCGACATCATGATCGCGAGGTTCGGGTCGAGGCCCATCAGGACGGGCGCCACGAAGGAGGCGCCGAACATGGCGACCACGTGCTGGGCGCCGAGCCCGAAGGTCCGCGGCCACGAGAGCCGCTCGTCGGGTCGGACAACGGCTCCCGGCGCGGGGGTGCGCCCGTCGCCGTGCAGTCTCCAGCGCACGCCGAGATCCATGGTTCTTTTCCGCTTTCTGTGCGCCTGGCCGCGGGCCCGACCCGTGTCCGGGAACCGCCCTGGAAAAATGACCTGAAAGATCAGCGCAATGTTAGTGCGGCATAAGTTCGGCTACCCGTCGGGGCGGATGCGGCGCCGGATGCGGATACGGAGGCGGTGGCGGCGGCGGGCTCAGGAGCGCGGGCCGGGCGCCGCCGAGCCCGCGGCATCCGCGGAAGCCGCCGCGCCGGTCTCGCGGCCCTCCGTGCGCAGGACACCCGCGAACACCGCGAGCCCGCAGGCAAGCACCGTCACCAGGCCGAAGGAGACCACCAGGCTCGTCGCGTCGGCGAGGGTGCCGATCGCGGACGGAGCGATCAGGCCCGACGTGTACGTGATGGTGGCGACGCCCGCGATGGCCTGGCTGGGATTGGGGCCGCTGCGCCCGGCCGCGGCGAACGCCAGCGGCACCACGACCGCGATGCCGAGCCCGAGCATCGCGAACCCGCACATGGCGATCACCGGATGCGGCGCCACCACCACGAGCAGTCCGCCGAGCGCCGCGACGACGCCGCCCACGCGCACCGTACGGACCGACCCGAAGCGGTCGACCACCGCGTCCCCCGCGAGCCGCGCGATCGCCATGGTGAGCGTGAAGCCGGTGGTGCACGCGGCGGCGACACCGGCGGAGGAGTCGAGGACGTCCCGCAGATAGACCGCGGACCAGTCCAGGCTGGCGCCCTCGGCGAAGACCGCGCAGAAGCCGACCGCGCCGATGAGCAGCGCCGACTTCGGCGGCAGCGAGAAGCGCGGCGGCGCCACTTCCTCGGGCGCCGCCTGCAGATCGAGTACGCCCTGGCAGGCGACGAGGCCGATCGCGGTGAGCGCCACGGCGGCGAGCGCGTGATGGAAGCGGGCGTCCGAGCCCAGGTGGGCGGCGACCGTGCCGGCCGCGGAGCCGATCTGGGCGCCGACGCTCCACATGCCGTGCAGCCCCGACATGATCGACTTATTCATGCGGGTCTCGACCTCGACGCCGAGGGCGTTCATCGCCACGTCCGACATGCCCGCCGTCGCGCCGTACACGAACAGGGCCGCGCAGAGCGTGAGCAGATTCGGGGCGAGCGAGGGCAGGATCAGGGCCATCGTCCACAGGGCGAGCAGGCCGCGCAGCGCCGTGCGGGCGCCGAAGCGGTGGCTGACCCAGCCCGCGAGCGGCATCGCCACGGAGGCGCCGATCGCGGGGAAGGCGAGGGCAAGGCCGAGGAGTCCCGCGCTGAGCCCGGCGTGGTCCTGGATCCAGGGCACCCGGGTCGCGAAGGAGCCGGTGACGGCTCCGTGTACGCAGAAGACAGCGGCGACGGCATACCGCGCCCGCTTCAACTGCCCTGCGTCGTAGACCACTTCACTCATCGACTCTCCGCCCCTCCCGAGTACTGCCCCACTACGGCGACGTAAACTATCAGGAACCCTGCCTGATAGTTAGCAGGTTTATGGAAGGATCCCGGCATGCCCGCATCACCGAGCACCGCCCGGGCCATCAACGACCGGCTCGCCCTGGGGCTTTTGCAGCGCGAAGGACCGCTGACGGCCAACCAGTTGAAGCAACTGACCGGTCTGTCCCGGCCCTCGGTCGCCGACCTGGTGGAGCGCCTCCAGGGCTCCGGCCTCATCGCGGTCGTGGGGGAGGCGGGTGCCCGTCGCCGGGGACCCAACGCCCGCCTGTACGGGATCGTCGCCGACCGGGCGCACCTCGCCGCGCTCGACGTACGCACCGACGGTGTCTCCGTGGTCGTCACCGACCTGCTCGGCGCGGTGCTCGCCGAGGCCTCCGCGCCCGTCGGCGGCGACACCGGCACCGCCGTCGAGCAGGCCGTCGCCCTCGTCGAGCGCACCGCGCGGGACGGCGGCGTCCAGCGGCTGCACACCGTGGCGATCGGCGCCCCCGGCCTGATCGACCCCGCCACCGGCGAACTGCGCGGCACTTCCGGGCTCCCCGCCTGGCACCGCCGGCTCACCGGCGCCCTCCAGGAGCGGCTTCCGGCGCGCGTGCTCGTGGAGAACGAGACCAATCTCGCCGCCCGCGCCGAACAGCGCGAAGGCGCCGCCCACGACCGCGACACCTTCGTGCTCCTGTGGCTCGGCGAGGGCGTCGGCGCCGCCGTCGTCCTCGACGGAACCCTGCGCCGCGGGGCATCGGGCGGCACCGGGGAGATCGGCTTCCTGCCGGTGCCCGGCACGGACCAAATGCCCTCCGCCACCCGGTGCGACGGCGGCTTCCACTCGCTGGCCTGCGCCGCGGCGCTGCGCGACCTCGGCGCCGAGTACGGGATCCTCAAGCCGGACGCGAGCGCCGCCGACGTGCTGCGCCACGCCGCCGAGGCCGGGCACGAGGCCTACCTCGACGCGGCGGCCGACCGGATCGCGGTCGGCGCCGCGGCCATGGCGGCGATCCTCGACCCCGGCTGCGTCGTGCTCGGCGGCGAGACCGGCCGCGCGGGCGGCGACGCGCTCGCCGCCAGGGTGGCGGACCGCCTCGCCGCCATGTCCCCGCTGCGCACCGAGGTGCGTGCGAGCACGCTCGGCGGCTCGGCGGTGCTGCGCGGCGCGCTCTTCGCCGCACGGGACGCGGCGCAGGACGAGCTTTTCGGGCCACGCCCCTGACCGGGCGGCTGTGAGCCAGGCCACAGGGACTCTCCCGTATGGGCGCCGATCAGGCGTGGCACACTGGCTTCGTACCAAAAGCAGCGCACTCCGGGGTCGGTGTAATTCCGAACCGGCGGTTACAGTCCGCGACCCGGCCGCCTCCAGCGGTCGGTTGACCAGGTGAAATTCCTGGACCGACGGTGAAAGTCCGGATGGGAGGCAGTGCGCGGCGGGCGGGCATTCGTGCACGTCGCCGAGTGGCTTGTTTTTGGGATTCCCGGATTCCGGGTTTCCCGGGAGAGGTCTCGTTTCCGGCGACGCTCCCGGTGTCGCAGTCCGTACATTCTGTCGTCATCGACAGGCCCCGGAGTCCGTGCCCGAAGAGGCAGGAGGACCCGGTGGCCACCGCAGCCGCAGCGAACGACCATGAGCGCACCGCCATGCGTCGCGCCATCACGCTCGCCGCCCTCGGACTCGGCTCCACCAGCCCCAACCCGGTCGTCGGATGCGTGATCGTCGACGCCTCCGGAGAGACCGTCGGCGAGGGCTACCACCAGCGCGCGGGCGGCCCGCACGCCGAGGTGCACGCCCTGCGCGCGGCCGGCGAGAAGGCCCGCGGCGCCACCGCCCTGGTCACCCTCGAACCCTGCAACCACACCGGACGCACCGGCCCTTGCGCGCAGGCGCTCATCGACGCCGGGATCGCCCGCGTCGTCTACGCGGTCGGCGACCCCAACCCCGCCGCGACCGGCGGCGCGCAGCGACTGCGCACCGCCGGAGTCGACGTGGAGTCCGGCCTCCTCGAGGCAGAGGCGGCGGCGGGCAACGCCGCCTGGCTGACCTCCGTGCGGCTCGGCCGCCCGCACGTCACCTGGAAGTACGCCGCCTCGCTCGACGGCCGGATCGCCGCGGCCGACGGCAGCAGCCGCTGGATCACCGGTCCCGGGGCCCGCGCCGACGTCCACCGGCTGCGCGCCGAGAGCGACGCCGTCGTCGTCGGCTCCGGCACCCAGCGCGCCGACGACCCGCACCTCGCCGTGCGGGGCATCGAAGGCGCCGTCCAGCCGCTGCGCGTCGTCGTCGACACGAACGGCACCGCGGTGGCGCCCGGCGCCCGCGTCCTGGACGACGCGGCGCCCACGCTCGTCGCGACCGCGGAGAACGTGACCGCCCAGAACGTGACCGCCGAGAACGTGACCACCGGCGGCGACGCCGAAACGGTCCGGCTCCCGCGCGCACAGGGCGGGCTGGACATCCCGGCCCTCCTCGGCGAACTCCACGCCCGCGGCGTGCGTTCCGTACTCCTCGAAGGCGGACCGACGCTCGCCGGAGCCTTCGTCGCCGCGGGCGCCGTCGACCGCGTCATCGCCTACCTCGCCCCCGTCCTGCTCGGCGCGGGCCCCGCCGCCCTGACCGGCGGCGGAATCACGACCATCACCGAAGCGTTGCGGCTCGACGTGAGCGAGACCGTCCGTATCGGCCCCGACCTGCGCGTCACCGCGACCCTCGTAGCGAAGGAGCACTGAAGTGTTCACCGGAATCGTCGAAGAGCTGGGCGAGATCACCGCCGTCGAGAACCTGGACGACGCATCCCGCTTCCGCGTCCGTGGCCCCGTCGTCACCGACGGCGCGAAGCACGGCGACTCCATCGCGGTCAACGGCGTCTGTCTGACGGTCGTGGAGCACGAGGGCGATGAGTTCACCGCCGACGTGATGGCCGAGACCCTGAACCGCTCCAGCCTCGGCGCGCTCGCGGCGGGCTCGCGGGTCAACCTGGAGCGGCCCACCGCCGTCGGTGACCGCCTGGGCGGCCACATCGTGCAGGGACACGTGGACGGAACCGGCGAGATCGTCGACCGCAAGCCCTCCGAGAACTGGGAGATCGTCAAGATCTCGCTCCCCGCGGACCTCTCCCGCTACGTGGTGGAGAAGGGCTCCGTCACCGTCGACGGCGTCAGCCTCACGGTGGTCGACGCCGGGCCCGACTACTTCACCATCAGCCTCATCCCCACCACCCTCGCCCTGACCACGCTCGGCATCAAGCAGCCCGGCGACCCGGTCAACCTCGAGGTGGACATCATCGCGAAGTACGTCGAGCGGATGCTCGGCGACCGCGTCACCGCCGCTGCGACCGCTGCTCCCGCTCAGGAGGCCACGAAGTGAACTGGCTCAACTCCGAAGCTTTCACGGCCTTCGGGCAGCACGTGATCTGGTCCGACATGGTGGGCAACACCGTCGGCCTGATCGCCCTCGCCCTCGGCTGGCGGCGCTCCATATGGACCTGGCCCGCCCAGTTCCTCTCGGGCGTCATCCTCGTCGGCGCCTACGCGTCCGCCCACCTCTCCGGCGGCGTCGGCAAGCAGCTCCTGGTCATCGGCGTCGCCCTGTGGGGCTGGCGGCTGTGGACCAACGGCAAGCAGCAGGCGCAGGACGGCTCGATCGCCGTCCGGTTCGCCACCTGGAAGGAGCGCGGGATGCTGCTCGGCGGCACGGCGCTTGGCACCCTCGCCGTCGGCGCCCTGTTCTCCGCCGTCCCCGACCTGTCCTGGAACCCCTGGCCCGACGCGTACATCTTCGTCGGCACGCTCGCCGCGATGGTCGCCCAGGCCCGCGGTCTGGTCGAGTTCTGGTTCGCCTGGCTCCTGGTCGACGTGGTCGGCGTGCCGCTCGCGTTCAGCAGCGGCCTCGCCTTCTCCGGTCTCGTGTACGTCATCTACCTCGCGCTCGTCCTGTGGGGCATGCGCGACTGGTGGCTGCGGTCGCGCACCGCGTCCTCGGGGTCCTCGCAGGCCTCGCAGCCCGTCATGGAAGGAGCCCCGGCATGAGTGCGGCACCTGTCTGGTACAGCACCGGGCACGAGGAAGACGCCTCGGACCTGGCCCTCGACCCCGTCGAGGCGGCCATCCGCGACATCGCCGCCGGGCGGCCCGTCGTGGTCGTCGACGACGAGGACCGCGAGAACGAGGGCGACCTCGTCATCGCCGCAGAGAAGGCCACGCCCGAGATCATCGCCTTCATGATGAGCGAGTGCCGCGGCCTGATCTGCGCGCCCATGGAGGGCGACGAGCTGGAGCGGCTCCAGCTTCCGCAGATGGTCGAGCACAACACCGAGTCGATGCGGACGGCCTTCACGGTCTCCGTCGACGCGAGCGGCGCGCACGGCGTCACCACCGGAATCTCGGCCGCCGACCGCGCCACCACGCTCCGGATGCTCGCGTCGGGCACGTACGAGGCCGGCGATTTCGTGCGGCCGGGCCACATCTTCCCGCTGCGCGCCAAGTCCGGCGGCGTCCTGGTGCGCAACGGCCACACCGAGGCCGCCGTCGACCTGGCCCGGCTCGCCGGCCTGCGCCCGGCCGGGGCCATCGTCGAGATCGCGGGCGAGGACGGCACGATGCTCCGCCTGCCGGAGCTGATCCCCTTCGCCCGCAAGCACGGCCTGACGATCATCTCCATCGAGGACCTGATCGCCTACCGCAGCAGCTCCGAGCCGACCGTCCGCCGCGAGGCCGAGGTCCGCCTGCCCACCGCCTTCGGCGAGTTCACGGCGTACGGCTACCGCTCCACCGTCGACGGCGTCGAGCACGTCGCCCTCGTGCACGGCGAGATCGGCGAGGGCGCCGACGTCCTGGTGCGCATCCACTCCGAGTGCCTGACCGGCGACGTCTTCCACTCCCTGCGCTGCGACTGCGGCCCGCAGCTCGAAGCGTCCATGCAGCGCATCACGGACGAGGGCCGCGGCATCGTGGTCTACCTCCGCGGCCACGAGGGCCGCGGCATCGGCCTGCTCTCCAAGCTGCGCGCCTACGAACTCCAGGAGCGCGGCAGCGACACCCTGGACGCCAACCTGGAGCTCGGCCTGCCCGCCGACGCCAGGGACTACGGCGCGGGCGCGCGCATCCTGGACGACCTCGGCGTCCGCAGCGTGCGCCTGATGACGAACAACCCCGACAAGACCGACGCGGTGGTCCGGCACGGCATCGAGGTCACCGGACGCGAGCCCATGCCGGTCAAGGCGGGCGAGCACAACCTCCGGTACCTGCGCACCAAGCGGGACCGGATGGGTCACGACCTGCCCTGGCTGGACGCCCCCGAGGTGTCCGCCTGCGGCAACCAGTAAGCGACGTACAAGAACTTTCGAGCAACCAGGAGAAGCGCGTGAGCGGCAAGGGTGCACCCGAACTG
>NZ_JBNNJZ010000034.1:0-36863 GCF_050270335.1 Streptomyces sp. NPDC059900 | reverse complement strand
GTTACAGGGCCAGCAGCAGAAGAAGGATCAGCAGGATGATCCCGCCTCCGGTGCCCGCCGCGGCGGCGGGGCTGAGGGCCCTCCGGTGCCCGCGCACGCGGGTGCCGTCGGCCCGGTAGTAGGGGGCGACGTAGGTGGTAGATCCGGGTACCGGACGGGGCCGCGGCGCGGAAGTGCGACGCGAAGCCCTTCGGCGGGGAGCGGTCCGCGCGGTGGCGGTGCGGGGACGCTGACGGCGGTAGTGGCCTTTGACGGGCGTTCCGTCACGGCGGACGTGCGGGCGAACGTAGGACACGGAACCTCGCTGGTGAGGACGGGGGGCAGGTGCGGCACCCCAGGCGGGGCCGGGGAATCCTCGGCTCAACATTCGACGGTATCGGCCGCCACTGACAATCCCGGGCCGCCAACTCCTCGCACACGAACAGCAGTTGGAGTTCGGCCAGCCATTTTCGGTCTGATGATCGCGACACCGGGGCGGCTGTCAGCGCCGGGTGCTGTCATGAAAGCGGCGGGGAGCGGCAACCCGAGGGGGAACAGTGTCCGGGACCAGGGGAAACAGCGGCACCGATCACGCGAGCACGGCGCAACAGCAGCTGGACCGTGCGGCCGTTGCGGGAGTGGGGCGGTGAGCCCGCGCCGCCGGCGACGGCGCAGCAGGCTGAGCGACCGCGACGAACTCCTCATGGCCCTCGGCGCCCTCGTCGTGGGCACACTGCTGATGGTCAAGGCCGCCCAGTGGGTCCTGGCGAACTGGTGGGTGCTGGTGGTGCTCGCCCTGGTGGCACTGCTGGCGCTGGCGGGCTGGGTCTACCGCCGGATTGACCAGATGCGGTCCGCTCGGCTGCGCGTCCAGGGGCTGACGTACTCGCTGGGCCAGCTGGACGGCATGCATCACACGGCTTTCGAGGTCGCCGTACGCGACCTGCTGGCCCGGGACGGCTCGCACGATGCGCTGCGCTGCGGCGGCCGGGGAGATCTCGGCGCCGATGTGAAGGGCCGCGACCCGCTGGGCAGGTTGTGGGTCATCCAGTGCAAGCACCGCAAGAAGGGTGCGGACGGTGCGGCGGTGGGCACTCCGGATCTGCAGACTCTCAACGGCACCGGCCGACCGGTGCACGGCGGCGACGTCGTGGTGATGGTGACCAACGGGCGTATCTCCCAGCCCGCCAGGGACTTCGCCCGCCAGCAGGGTCTGCACCTGGTCGACCGGCAGCTGCTGGAGCGGTGGGCCCGCGGGACGCGCCCGCTGTGGGAGGTTCTCCCGTCGATTCCGGCGCCCCGCAGGCCGCCGCGGCTGCGGCGCTCCCGCAGCCGCACCGCCGGGGCCGGGGCCGGGGAAGCGTGAGCGCCGCCGCGGAGCGCCGTTCGGCCCTCCTCGGCGCCACGACAGCAAATGATCAGGACACGCCGTCGACGCCTGCCGATCCTGGAGCCGGTCGCCGCCTGCGCCGCCGGGCCGACCGCGTTGTCTCGGCGCCCGGACGTAACAAAGGCGCCGGCGAGGCAGGGGGAAGGGCTGCCCGCCGACCCTCACGGGGTAGCCGGCAGCAGACCTCCCGGCGCTCCCGGGCGATCCGCTTCCGAGCGGGCCGCTGGTCGTGCACCCTCCGGCCGCTCCGGGGCGGCGCTGTTCGCCGGACAGGGGCGTATACGGCGACGTATACTTCGGCTATGTCTGATGCGATGATCAGGGTGCCGGCCGAGGTCCGCGACCGCCTGGCGGTACTCGCCGAGTCCCGGGGGATGTCGATCCGCTCCCTGGTGCAGGAGTTCGCGGACTCCACACTGACCGAAGAGGAGCGCCGGGAGCGGGCCGAACGCACGCGCACGTATCTCGCGGAGCACTTCGGGGTCGAGGTGTCGGACGAGGAGAGCGCGGCGATGGGCGCGAAGCTGCGCGAGGCCCTTGCCCCGCCGCACGGCGCTGCCGCGTGATTCTCCACCACCTTGTGCTCGACACTCCGACGCTTCTGGCCCTGGCGGGAAACCGGCAGGTCTCCGCACTGATCCACCGCGCGCACTTCGAAACAGACACCCGGCTGTGGGTGCCGGCCCTCTCGGTTCTGGAAGCCGACCGCGAGCACCGGGGGATGGCTGAGCACGTCGGCCAGCTGGAGGTCCTGCACACCGTCGACCTCGATTACCCCGCAACGCTCACCACGGCTGCGCTGCACCACGACGGTGTCCCGGTGGGCGTCGGCGCGGCGATCCACGCGGCCCGGCATCTGCCCGGGTGGGGAGCCGATGCCCTGATCGCTACCGTCGCCGCGAAGGCCTACGAGGGATACGGCGTACCCGTCGTCGATCTCAACCGCTGAAGGCGTTCTTGTCGGCCCACTCCCGAGACTCCGCCGACAGAGACGGACCCGTCGAGGCGGGGCTGGCTCTGTCGAACACTGCTCCCCTCGTCAGAGTGGCCGGCCTTCGAGGGGGTCCTGGAGCCGGGTTCGAATGTGGTGGCGAGGTCGTACTGCGCGATCCCGAAGGGTTGGAAAGCGGCGTCGGCCAGGAGGCGGTAGAGGAACTCTGAGGTGGACAGGTCGTACCGGTGCCGTGCGCCGCCGTCATCGGACCGCGCGAGGATCAGGTACTCGCCCGGCCGCTCGGCGTCGATCAGCCAGAACTGCTCGTCGGCCCACTCGGTGGAACCCCACCCGATCAGCCCTCTGCCGCCCGGCGCGTAGATCGCATACGGATCGACGGCGGAGACGTCTGCGAGTGTGCTGACCTGGTCGACCGAGAGGTGGACCCGCCACTGTGTCAGCAAGTCGATCGAGAGGCTTTCGTCGCGCCCCAGGCCAGGTAATCGAGGGTACGGCACGCCTGCTGGTGGCCCTGGAGGATGAGCGCCCGGCGTAGCCGCTTTGACGGTGCGTGAGAGGACCGTGCCGGTCGGGCCATGGCCCGATGCGGATAGCGCCGGGCAGGCTCTCCCTATGGAGTCCGAGGTCATGGCGGCGCTCGTAGCCGCCCCTGCATCCCTCCTGGCAGCGTGGGCGGCATACGCAGCAGGCAGAGCGCAGGGGCGGAGCGCCCTGGACACCGCACGTCGGACAGCTCAACGCGAGTCATACGCTCAACTCCTGTCTGTCTCCTGGGCGTTCACGCACGAGGCGGCCAGGCTGGTGCCGCTCCTGGACGAGCACACGTTCACCGAACCGCCACCCCGGCCGCTCTCGGGGACCGCGCTGGAGGCCTGCCAGCAGCTCTACACGCTGGGAACTGCAATCACAGGCCGGGCGGCGGTGGTCTCGCTCGAAGGCCCGCTGCACATCGCCCACTTGGCCAGGCTCGTGAGCATGCACGCCGGCGACCTCCTGCGGGACCTGAGCATCTTGGCCAGGTACCCGACGGTTCCGGTGACGAAGAGAACGAACACGCGCTGCCTCCTGGCAAGGCTGGAGTCTGAGTTATCCACTTTTGCGGAGCAGGCGAGCACGCACCTGAACGCCGGGCTCCCGGCCCGGCGGACTCCGCGGTGGTGGACACGCGTCCGGTCATAAGCGACCGGGCTCACCCCGGCTTCGCGGCTGATCTCCTTGCGCCGATCTTTCACATACAGCCGAACCATGGAGTACGAGATATCGCGGGCCTCGTGCGCCTCGACCAGCCCCAATGCCGTTCCGCTATTCAGCGGGCCGGGCGGACAGAGACGACTGAGCGAAGTTCCGGGCCCGCTCGCAGTCTGGTGCGGTCAGGCATCTGGTTCTTCTCCCAGCACCGACTGCTGGCAAATTCCGGCCACTTAGCACTCGATCAGTTTTGCGCAACATCGGACATACCGTGCGCATGTGGTAACTGGTGTATGTATTTCAAGTCATAGAAGTGGAAGCTCCTGCACTTTCCTGAGCTATTTCTTGTGATGTGGATCACTGGGCGTGTTCCCCGATTTTGGTTGCAGCTGCCACGAAGAGGCAGCTAATTTCCTTTCAGCCCGGCAAGCGTTGCCGGTCACAGAAGGGGGTACGAAATGAAGCTCGTAAAGGCTGCACCGAAGCCCAAGAAGGTCATCTTCTCCGTCATGTACAACGCCTCCTGATTTAAGAGGGCGCAAATTACCGTCTGCGGGGGACGCGTTCAGCGTTCCCCGCAGACGCGGTTCACGAGCAGTGGGGGAATGGATGCGGGAAGTCGTGGTCGCCGCCGACCGGCACATCGTGGGGTTCGGCCCGGTGAAAGCCCTGATCAGTCAGGCCGGCAAGGAGCCCTGGCCGCGTGAGGCACTTATCGGGTTGAAGCTCATCGCCCCCGATGCTCCTGAATGCGTGTCCGTGCAGGGCGACTCAAGTCTGACTGACGCCGCGCAAGCCCACGACCGCATCCGCTTCTTCCTCAAAGAGCGTGTGATCCGCAACTTCCGGGACGTGGGCCAGGCGCTGCTCGCCGAGATCGGCCCCTGCTCCATAGCAGTGACGTCGGCCGAGCACCTCGACGACGGCAGCCGCCTCTTCTTCGAGACCCTCGCCGCGGTACCACGTGCTGACGTGCGCGTGCGGATGTCCACGGGACAGGCCGCCGATGGGGCGGACGTCCTGACGTATGCGCCCGCGGCAACTGAGGGCCGCATCGAGCATCTCGCCCGGGAGTCGTCGCCCGGCGCCGCAGACCTGGACTTCCTTTACGAGCAGGCAGTCCGGTACCTGAGTATCGGGGACAGCTGGACGGCCACCCGCATCCTCGACGCCCTGCTGGCTCACCGCAGCACCCCCGCCGTGTGGGGGCGCCTCGGGCTGGGCTATGCCATGCTCGGACGCACCCTGGAGGCAGAGTTCTGCTATCTGCGCTGGAGCGAAGACACGGACCCGGTGAGTGCGGCAGGAGCCAACTACGGGCTCTCGATGCTCTACGCCCGCCATCACCCGGCCCATCTGCGCTCACTCGACCGGACCGCAGCATTCCTGGAGGACGGCTACAGGGTTTTGCAACAGGCCGACAAGGCTACCGAAGACCTTGAGTTTCACAAAGTATTCAACCGCAACGGCTATGCCCTGGTCGAATTCCGGCGCGGCCGCGTGCCAGAAGCCATATCCCACTTGACCGACGGTATCGAAAAGCTGCGCAACGGCTCGGCGAAGAACCACATGCACCAGACGGTTCTCATCTACAACCTGGCACAGTGCTACCGCAGGATCGGCGACAGCAAAGCCGCCGTCGAAACATACCGGCAGCTTCTCGAAGTCGATGGCAAAATGCCCGAGTATCACATGGAGCTCGCCCACTGCCACATGGACCTGGGTCAGTTCGATGAAGCGTTGAAATGCCTCCTGGAAGCCCGTGATCTCGGCCCCTCGATCCTGGAGACGCATTCGCTTCTCGGATATGTCTACCTTCAGCTGGGTGACAACGACAATGCAGTGAGCTCGTACCGCACCGCGTACGAGTGCGACGGCCGCGACTTTGATGCCATCTATGACTACGCCTACATCCTGGCTGAAACGGGGCGGCCCGAGGACGCGCTTGCCCATCTTTCCGGACGCAGCCATGAAGGCTTTGTCGACGATCAGCGGGCCAAACTGCTGACCCTGACCGCCGAACAACACGCTATGCTCGGCGACTTGTCGGCAGCTCGCGCCGCGCTCGAGCGGGTGCTGACCCTCACGCCCGGCGACCCCGATGCACGCGCCAACCTCGACCAAATACTCGGGGCCGGCACGTGACCGACACAACGAACGCCGCGGGCAACCCGACCGACACCGCTCCACCAGCCCGCGTCCCCGGAGCACGCCGCGTGGCGGCCTTCACGTTCCTGTTCTTCGCCGGCATGTGGCTGTCGAAGACCATCCACCCCCTGTACTTCGAACGTCACGACCACCTCGTCGCGTTCGGGCTCTCCTATACCGCGATGGCGATCGCGGGCACCATGTCGGTCTTCGTGGGCCGCCTCGCCGACCGCTGGGGACCGCGTCCGATCATGGCCGCCGGCTCTCTGCTGTACGCCGTCGGCATGGCCCTGCGCGTGGTCCACGACAGCCCGGCAGTCGCTGTTATCTCCGGTCTCGTCGGGGGCATGGGAGCGTCCTCGGTCTTCATCGCTTTGCGCACGTGGACCCTCTACAACGCCAACGAGTCGCAGCGGCCGGCAATCATCTCCCGCAGGGAGTTCATGAACCAGGCAGGCATGGCACTGGGCACCGGCTCCGCAGGAGCCCTCGCCGCGCTGATCGGCGCGGGGGACAGCGGTTACGTAACCGTCCTGCTTCTGGCAGCCGTCTTCGTCCTGGCCACCATCGCCTTCATCCCCCCGAGCAAGCCGCGCGTGCCTGCCGGTGCGGATGGAGATTCCCCCGGCAAGCAGGCCAGGCTGCGAGACGTCTTCACCCGACACCGGGGGATATCCCTCGGAGTTGTCGGGCTGGGGCTTCTGATGGGCTTCTACGTGAGCCTGCTCAGCCCCTACCTGCCGCTGCTGCTCGCGGACAGGGGTGTTCCCCTGGCTTGGGTGGGCGTCGTCCTGGCCATCGCCAGCGTCGCACGCCTGTCGGCAGCCGCCGTGGCCGGCAGATTCCTGCGCCAGCGCTCGCCCCTGACCGTATTCCTGATCGCGGAAGGATGCTGCGCCGCCACCACACTGGTCCTCGCGGTCGCCGCCGGCCCGTGGATCGCGGCCGTAGCCCTGGCACTCCGCGGAGCCTTCCTGCTCGGTGCAACAGTCTCCCAGGAGCTTCTCCAGCTCAACGCCTTTCCCTCTGCACTCGCAGGCGTCTTCTTCGGCCTGGTCCAGAGCGCCTTCCTGGCAGGAGACTCCCTCGGCGGCGCACTCGGCGGCTGGTTCTACCACCAACTAGGCAGCTCCACCACCGTCCTGATCGCCACCACGCTCACAGCCGCCAATGCCGTACTCGTACCGCTGTTCTACGCGTACCTGCGGCGATCCCAGAGCGCAGACACGCAAGCGGAGCCCGCCCATGCCGTTTCTTGAGGCGGTTTTCAGCGAACGCCAAAAACACCTTCTGACCTGGCAACAGGGACCGGTCCTCGCCCACATGCAAGAGGACGGGACGCTGCGGATCGGTCCGGTACAGCAGAAGGAGGGGGCCAGCGCAGAGCTGGACCTCACCGTTGATGGCGACGCCATCCTCTACACCCAGTCAACTGAGTCATTCACCTGCTTCCGCCTCCACGAACACCGCCTCGAAGTCACCGAGCACTCACTGGACGGCGCCGAACGCGTCTGGACCGCCGCTCTGCCGACAGCACCCGCCGGCCAGTGGACCATTCATGACGTCATCGAGTGCCGCACCACCGCGGACAACACGTGCTTCGTACTGACCGTCACGGACGAGGAGGACGGGAACAAGAGCCTGCTATGGGTGGCCGAGGACGCGGCGACACGTATCCATCGCCCCCGGGCCAGAGGACAGGCGGTGCACTGGTCGCCCGCCGGCGACGCCGTAGTGCTGCAGGAAGAGCGCGGCCCGCTCCGGCCGCTCCTGCACATCGAGCCCCTGAACGGCGGCGCCACCGCGGAAGGCTGCACCACGGAGGCCCAGTGGCTCGACGGCCACCACGACCAGGCCCTGGTCCTCACAGACGCGCCCGAAGAACCGCGCCTCGCCCACTGGGATCTGCGAACCGGACAACTGCAGCACATTGCTGCCACCACCGAACCCGTGAGCAGCAGCCGCTTCTTCCGGGCGGTCCCCTCCCGCGCACTGGTGATCACCGCCCACGAAGGCAGGGACCACGCCTACCACCTGGACCTGGCCAGCGGCGACATGAAACGGATGGAGACACCAGGAGCCGGACGTCTCCTCCCCAAAGTGACAGCCCTCCGGGGCATCGGCCTGTACGGGCTGTCCACCACGGAAGGCACCTCCTACTGGTGGATCGAGGCAGACGGATCCGTCCAGCGCGCCCCCGGAGCGGTCCAGCCCGCCCCCCGCCTAACGGCCCCCCGCCACACCTACTTCGCCGCGACCCCCGGTTTGATCTACCAGCCACCGGACCAACCACGCGCAGCCGTCATCTCCTTGCACGGTGGCCCGGAATCCCAGGAACGAGACGAACTGCGGTGGGATGGCCTCTACCGTGACCTCCTGCACGCCCGAGTCGGTGTAATCGGCCTCAACTACACCGGCTCCAGCGGCTACGGATCCGCCTTCCTTCGACAACCATGGAAGAACTGGGCCGCCGCATTCCAAAAAGATCTTGATGCATGCCTAGCCGCGATACTCCGAAACTGGGGTATCCCACCGGCCCGCACAGCCCTCCTGGGAGGAAGCTTCGGCGGTTCTCTGGCCCTACTCGGCTGCACCCTCATTCCCCGCATCGCCGGGGCTGTCGCGAGCGCACCACTGACAGACATCCGAAACCAAGCTGCCCGTGCCGCCCGTGACGACGAGCGGTACGCATCGTGGTTCTCTGACCGATACAACCTCAACGCGTCACTGCCGCACCACCGCACCTTCGCCCCTGAGAACCTGACCCGAACCGGTGCAAAGCAACGCATCGTTGTCATACACGGGAAGAACGACCAGGTCACCAGCTACGAGGACAGCGCCGCAACCGTGGCACGGGGGCGGCAGCAAGGTCTGCCGTGGTCTCTGATCGCAGATGCCTCCGGCCACGTCCCCGAGAACGCGCACGAAGCCCGCCACCGCTACGAGCAGGTACAGAAGGCACTCACTGGCATTCTGAGTCTGCAGCCGAACCGCACAGCCAACGTCTGACCAGGCTGCTCGCCCTCAATTGCCGAGAGCAGACCCAACAGACCGGGTCCGGCATGCACCTCGATCCCCGCGCTCGGCGGAGAGTTCCTGAGTAGTGCTTCCCCTGCGCGGGCCGATTGCGGTTTCTTCAGAGCCCGGTGGCATTCCTCGCCGACTCCGTGAAGCGCTAGAGATCTTTAGCAGTGCGGGTTACGTCGGGTCGTGACGGTTGGTGTGGGCCGCGCTATGCCGGAGGGATGAGGTATGCGGATGGCGGCGGGCTGACGGCTCAGGAGCGGAAGCGGCGTGAACGGGTCCGTCTGGAAGCTGCTGACTTGATTGAGGCGGGGGCCAGCGACCGGGAGGTGGCCCGGCGGTTCAGGGTGACTCGGATGTCGGCGAACCGCTGGCGCCGGGCTCTGGCCTCGGGCGGCCGGCATGCCCTGGTCTCCAAGGGGCCCGGCGGTGCACGCTGCAAACTCAGTGCCGGGCAACTGCATTGTCTGGAAGCGGTGTTGGAGGCCGGTCCGGCCGCTTGGGGCTGGCGTGTTCAGTGCTGGACGCTGGCCAGGATCGGCGAGGTCGTGCGCCGCCGGTTCGGCGTCAGCTACACCCCGGGCGGGCTGGACCTGCTGCTGCACCGGATCGGCTGGAGTGTGCAGGTCCCGGCCCGCAGGGCCACGGAGCGCGATGAGTCGAAGATCGCCGTGTGGAGGGACGAGCAGTGGCCCGTCGTAAGAAGAGGGCGGCGGACCCGGGTGCCTGGCTCTGCTTCGAGGACGAGGCAGGCCAGGGCCTGAGGCCGCCCCAGGGGCCGCACCTGGGGCCGACATGGCCGCACCCCGCTGGTGCGGGTCACCGCGGCGGGCGTCAGGCGTATCTCGAGGGTCGCGCTGGTCTGTATCAAGGCCGGCTGTCGGCAGCGGTTGATCTACCGCATCCACCTGGACCGCGGTCCTGCCAAGGGGCGGCGCAAGGGCTTCACCGAGACCGACTACGCACGCCTGCTGTTTGGCGCACGCCAGCAGCTGGGCGGTCTCCCGTTGTCCTGGTGTGGGACAACTTGAACACGCACGTCAGCCGCACGATGCGGGAGCTGGTTGCCGCCCGGTCGTGGCTGACCGTCTACCAGCTGCCGCTGTACGCTCCCGAGCTCAACCCGGTCGAGGGCGTGTGGTCGCACCTGAAGAGGTCGCTGGCCAACCTCACCAAGCACAGTCTCGACGAGCTCACCGCGCTGGTGAAGACGCGACTGAAGCGAATGCAGTACCGGCCCGGCCTCATCGAGGCCTTCACGGCCAAGACCGGACTCAACCCTCAACCGCCGTAACCCCAGCCGTTAATGATCTCTAGACTTCGCCGTGACAGCGATCAATGCCCGCTCGTCTCCGAGGTCGTTCGCGTACGCTTGGCGCTCGGCCGCGGTCCAGTCCTTGGCCCCGGAGTCCCAGGATTCGGCGAGCGGCACCGGTGGTCGATATCAAGGCCGGAGGGGCCTTCGACGTACTCGTCGTCGTACTCGAAGTACCAGCGGCCGCCGCTCAGCTTGCACTTGGCGCCCCGGTCGGGGGCGGTCAACGCCTCGGCCTTGAGGACTTCGGCCCTCGTGGTGCAGCCGTCCTTGTCGGCGTCTACCCAGTGCTTGAAGGAGGTGCGCTGGTAGCCGGTGCGGTCCTCGTCCCTGACGGGCAGGGACTTGAGCGCGGCCAGGAGCGGCCGAGTAACCGTCTCGCCCGCCTATGGGGCGGCTTGGGGCTGCTGGCGGGGGCGGCTTGGGCGGTGGTCGCCGGAATCGCGAAGACGACGGCGGCAGTGAGCAGGACGGCGGTGCGCATGATGGCGTGCACGTGTCTCCTCGAAAGATCACGACGTGTTCGTGATCTGCGTAGCGAGTCGGGGCACTCCTCCGTGCCGTCGAAGACCACCCGTGTCACCCGCACGAGCGGTAAGTCGGATCGGCGCGAGTGCTTGGTGCCCCGTTGTCCGCAAGCGGCACTTGCGCTTGGATTCTTCGAGCTGGCCGAAACCCGGACCGATCAGGGGGTTGTTGCATGCCTAGGGACGACGCAGGGCTGCTGGGGAGCTCTGGCGGCGGGGACCGCGAGTCCAAGCACACCAGGCATGAACGCCAGAACTTCGTCGACGGCGATCAGCAGCAGCCCGCGCCGCCGCGCGATCTCGACATGCCCGCGCCTTCGCGCGAGGGCGAGATATCGGCGGGCGATCCCCATGCGCCGGCCCCGCCGCCCGAGGGGGAGACACTGGGCCTGGGTGGCCCCCGCAGAGCTGTCCGTCCAGTCGCCGGACGGACGGCGCATGGCGAGGATCCGCCCCCGCGCTCGGATGACGAGGACCACCCGCCAGTGACACCACCCGGCAGATACCCGAAGCCGAGACGAGCTCAGGACGCCACGGCATCACGGGACGAAGCCCTGCCGGAGGCCGACGAGCCCGGCCCTGCTGGCCTTGCTCTCCTCAGCCGGGAGGTGCGGGCGGCCCGCAATTTCCTCGCGGATTCCCGAGACCTTGTCGCCGAGGTGCTGGAGGATCCTGACGGCCTGGGCGAGGGACTCGACCGGTTCGCCACCGAACTGTCCCAGACCGGACTCACATCATTCAGCCGGCTGCGCGAACTCCTTGCGCTGGTGCCCGAACCCCTCACGCGATTCGCCGCGTTCGAACGGCTCCGCGCGGTGCTCCTCTTCAACCTCGAGGGCGGGCAGGTGTCGGCCTCGGCGATCGCCCCCGACGGCTACCGCTCGATGCCGCCGCCCGGACATACCCCACCCGGCCCCAGCACCGGCTCGGACGACGATGAATGGCCCGAGCCCGCCGATGGGTGACATCGCCAAGGGCGTGCTCGGCGGGGCCTGGACGCTGCTGGTGGGATGGATCCTGCCCACGGCACTGAACCTGACCGTCTTTATCCTCGCGGTCGCCCCCAGCCTGCGTGACCTCGGCCCTTTCGACCGGCTGCCCGACTCCTCCGGCCTTCCCACCGGCGCGGCCCTGGTGACCGGCGCTCTGCTGCTGGGCTTGGTCGCCAACGCCTGCCAGAACGCCCTCTACCGGCTGCTGGAGGGCTACCTCCTGTGGCCCGCGCGGGCCTTCGAGGCGAGCTGCCGGCGCAGCCTGAACCGCAAGCAGGCCCTGGAGGGCCGCCTCAGCCTACTGCGCCTTGAGCGCCGCGAGCGCGAAAACGGACCGCTGGCGCCCGCGGACGCCCAGCAACTGGCCAGGCTACTGGCCGACCCGCACCTGGCCCGCGCCGCCGCCCGCGACCAGCGCCGCACCGCGGTCCAGCGGGCACTGCTGCAGGAACAGTTCGCGCGCTTCCCGATCGCCGACGACCAGGTCGCACCCACCCGGCTGGGCAACGCGATCCGGCGCTTCGAAGAATACGGCTGGGACCGCTACCGGCTCGACACCCAGCTGATGTGGAACGAACTCACCGGCTGCGCACCCGATCAGATCCGCCGCCAGACGGAACTGGCACGCGCCAGCGTCGACTTCTTCGTCGCCCTGCTGGCCGGCCACGTCCTGGTCGCCGCAACCGCCGTACTGGCTCTGTTCGGCAACCATCCCGACCGCTGGCGCCTGGGGACGGTCCTGGTCGTGCTGGCTGCCCTCGTGCCCGTCTGGTACCGCTCGGCGGTCACCGCCACCGACGAATGGGCCGCTGCCGTACGGGCCCTGGTCAACACCGGCCGCAAGCCCCTGGCCGCCTCTCTCGGTCTGGCCTTGCCGGACACACTCGCCGCGGAACGCGACATGTGGTCGATGGTCTCGCGACTGTCCCGCATCCCCTACCACGAGCGAGCGTCCGCACTCGATCAGTACCGCACCGACCCCACCGTGATCCCGCCCTAGAGACACTTCGCCTGCGAACCGTCCGTGACTGGATCGGTACCCGAGTGGAAGAACGCCGCCGCCAGCGCCGCAAGCTCGTAGATCGGTGGATCCAGGATGGCGTCTACCCCTAACCTCGCCTACCCCTAACCTCGCCGAGCCGCAGGGGCCAGGCGCGCGCCGAGCGGGCGACTTTCGACCTGGCCGCCACCTCCTTCAACCGCCACATCACCGGTGACAAGGCGAGGGGGGGCTGGTGGAAGGAGACGCAAGACCCGGCGGGAATCGCTTGGCAGGAGGCTCGAGCGATTCCGGGGCGAGAGGGGTTGCAGAGCGTAGTGACGCGTGAGTGTCCTGCAGGGTTGTATGGGGATTCTGTGAATGATCCCACTGCGACTGTGGGCAGTTGATCCCTTACCCAGGGTCAATAGGTTCTGCGAGATCCGTCCTTACGTTCGAGGGCCAACTGGGCGATTGCGGGGGAGTGTTCGTGCGTCTGCGTGCGAAGTGGATCGGGCTGGTTTCCTTACTGGCGGTTCTGCTGACGTTGGTTTCCGTTGATCTGCCGCGTTCCGGTCGGGCTGAGTCGCGCGCGCAGCAAACGTCAGCAGAACCGCCAGTGCCGCGCGGCACCGCGGTCGCGGCAGAGCGGGTGTCGAAGCCACTGAAGCCCGCCAAGGCGATGACGCGCAGCCAGCGGCAGACCCAGGTCGGCCAGGCGCAGCTGCTGGGCGTGTTCCCGCCGAAGGTCAGGCAGTCGAAGAGCTTCGCGGCGGCCTCGGTGAAGGCCGTGAGGGCGGGCAAGCCGCGGCAGACTGTGGTCAGGCCGGGCGAGAAGCAGGCCGGGCAGGGGCCCTCTGCGCGGCCGGGCGGAGAAGGCGATCCGGCACGCCGTCAGGCGCCGCCCTCCGTGGAGGTGGCGGCTGCTGACCCCTACGAGGGCGCCAGGTGGGGTGACACCTATATAGGACAGGACGAGGCGGACCTCGACCCCTCTGGTGTGAAGACCAAGCTGACGGCGAAGACCCCGATCAAGCCGCAGACGTATTTCGTGGCCCAGCCCGGGAGGACCTCGCTCAACTTCGCCGTCGAGTGGACGGGCGCTTCTACGGACCGCCCCTGGTACATGCGCCTGCAGCTCTACCGGGCGTCGGACAACAAACTGATGGCCACACGGCTCGTCAGCCGCGACACCACCACGAGCCAGGGCGACACGGTCGGCGCCTGCACGTGGTGGGTGGCCGGCACCGGCAGCGATGTGCCCAAGAACTGCTCGTTCGGGGTGACCGACGGTGTGCTGGACGGGCAGACCGGGGTGGAGTTCTACGCGAAAATATCCTTCGGCGCGGAACAGACGAATCACTGGTACAAGTTCCCGGACGTGGATAAGAAGTACCGAGAGTACTGGCTGCCGACTGCCTGGACCTCCTCGCTGACCACTCCTAAGGGGACGGCCTGGTTGACGCCCGGCATTCCCGGGGGGATGGGCGGCAACTGCACCTGCTCCTACCAGTTCTACCGCGCCGACCCGGTCAACACCGCCACCGGCGTCGTCCGCGAAACCATCACCGACGCGGTGGTCCCCGGCAAGGGGCTGCCGCTGAACCTGACGCGCCACTACGCCTCGGACGCGAAAGAGACGACAGGGCTGCTGGGCAAGGGCTGGCGCCTGCCCTACGAAGCAAAGCTGTCGCCCGCCGCGGACTCGGCGACGCTGACCGACGCCGACGGCGCCACGGTCAAGTTCACCAAGAAGTCTGACGGCACCTACACGGCGCCGAAACCGGTCCGCTTCACGCTCACCTCCACGGCAGACGGCTTTACCCTGACCGCGCTGGACCACACCCGGCGCCTGTTCGACAAGGCGGGCAGGCTGACGGGATGGGTCGACGGATCGGGCAAGGGCCTGACGTTGGGCTACACCGACGGCCGACTCGCGAAGATCACGGATGCGGCAGGCCGGGACACGGCGTTCGAGGTCGACGCGGCCAGCGGCCGCCTCTCGTCGGTCACCCTGCCCGGTGGGCGCAAAGTCCTCTACCACCAGACAGAGGGCCAGCTCGAAAAGGTGACCGGTCCCGAGGGCGGCGAGACCAAGTACACCTACCAGGGCGGAAAGCTCGCCACCGTCGTCGACCCCAACGGCAAGACCGTCACCCAGAACACCTACGACGCCGACAGCGGGCGCATCAACAGGCAGGTCGACGCCAACGGCGGTACCCACAGCTTCAAATGGCGCCCCAAGGCGGGATCGCCGGCCGGCTCGGGCGAGTCCGAGATGACCGACCCGGCCGGCGGCATCTGGACGGACGTGTACGAAGCCGGTGTCCTCCGGCGCAGCTACGCGCCCGAGGGCGGCGGGACGGACCGCTCCTTCGACCGCCACCTGAATGTCACTGAGTCCTACGACAGCAAGTACCAGCCGACCAACGTCACCTACGACGATCACGGCAACATCGCAACCGCCACCAAGGGCGGCATCACACAGAAGACCGGCTTCGATGCTGCGGGCCGGCTGGAGAGCACCACCAACGGCCGCGGTCTGCAGACGATCTTCAAGTACGAGGGCGACAGCAACCGCATCAAGAGTTTCTCCGGCCCCGCGGGGACGGCCGGGTACACCTACAACGCGGACGGCCTGACAGAGACCCAGACTTCTCCAAGCGGCGGAACTACCCGGTACGGCTATGACCGTCACGGTCAGCTCTCCTCGGTGACCAAGCCCGAGGGCGGCCGCACCACCTACACCTATACGGCAGACGGGCAGATCAAGACCGAGACCGAGCCCCGCGGCAACGTCGAAGGCGCCGATCCGGACCAGTACACGACCGTGTACGACTACCTCCCCAATGGCCGGCTGAGGTCGGTGACGGACCCCAAGAGCCGTTCCACCTCCTTCACCTATGACAGCAACGGCAACACCGAGAC
This sequence comes from Streptomyces sp. NPDC059900, assembly GCF_050270335.1. Lineage (NCBI taxonomy): Bacteria > Bacillati > Actinomycetota > Actinomycetes > Kitasatosporales > Streptomycetaceae > Streptomyces > Streptomyces sp. NPDC059900. The sequence continues at coordinate 21,438 of NZ_JBNNJZ010000034.1, read as the reverse complement.
CGTCACCGACGCGAAAGACCGAGTCACCCGGTACAAGTACAACGCGGCAAACCAAGTCGAGTCGGTCATCAACCCCGCCGGGAAACAAGCCTTCACTCACTACGACACTCGGGGGAACGTGGAGTGGCAGGTCGACGAGACCGGCCGCAAAACCACGTACAAATACGACGGCGCGGGGCGGCTGTCCGCGAGCACCAGCCCGCGCGGGAACGAGCTGGGGGCGGACCCGGTCAAGTTCACCACCACCTACGGCTATGACCGCAACGGTAATCAGGACGAGGTCGTCGACCCCACCGGGGGCCTGACCACGACCGAGTACGACGACCTGGACCGCCCTGACAAGGTCACCGACCCGATGAACCGGACCACGGTGACCAAGTACGACGACAACGGCAACGTTAAGGAAGTCACCAACGCCCGCAACGTGACTACGTCCTACACCTACACCGACGCCGACCAGCTGCGGACCGTTACCAACCCGCTGCTGAAGACCACCACCTATGGCTACGACGCCGATGGAAACCAGTCCTCCAGCGAAACCCACCTGGGTCGCAAGACGACGTGGAAATTCGACGGCGACGGACGGCTCATCGCCCAGACCGACCCGCGCGGCTACCTCACCGATGCCAAGCCCGAGGACTACACCACCGAGTACCGCTACGACGAAGCTGGTAACCGCACTAAGGCCATTGACCCGTTGGGCAACACTGAGACCACCGAATACAACACTCTCGGCCAGGTCGCGGCGCGCATCGACGCGAAGCAGAAGCGCACCGACTACGGCTACAACGAGGTCGGGCAACTGGATACCGTCACAGCCGCGGACGACGGCGTGACCAAGTACGGCTACGACAGCGTCGGCAATCTCGAAACCCGTGAGGACGACAACAAGAACACCACCACCTACGGCTACGACGACGCCCACCGCCTGACATCCGTCACCGACCCGCTGCAGAGATCCGTCACCCACAAGTACGACCCGGACGGAAACCTTTACCTCACCACCAACGCCCGCGGCACGACGACCACGACCACGTTTAACACCAACGACTGACCTACAGCGATCGACTACTCCGACAGCACCCCGGACGTGTCGTTCACGTACTACGCCGATGGCAGCCGCCGCACCGTCACCGACGCCACCGGCACCCGCACCTTTAACTACTACGACGACGGCGCCCTCAAGGACGTCACCGCCAAGGGCCAGACGAGCGGGTTCGCCTACAAATACGACGACGCAGGCCAGCTCAAGGAACGCACCTACCCCGACGGCCGGACCACCACCTTCACCTACACCTCCGACGGCAACCGCGACTCCAGCACCACAGACGGAGCCAAAACCACCTACGGCTACACCGCGGCCCGACAGCTGTCCCGCATCACGCTGCCCACCGCCAACGGCCACGAAGAAAAGCGCACCTACGACCGGGCCGGACGACTCACCGACGTCGCCAGCACCAAGGGCACCACCACCCTGTCCGCATGGCACGCCGAACTCGACGCCACCGGCCAGCCCCGGCGCATCGACGCCACCCGCGGAAACGATGCCGCGTCCACGTACTACACCGGCGACGCCACCGGCCGCCTGCTCACCGAATGCACTGCCGCAGCCAAGGCCGAGTCCTGCCCGGCCGGCTCCCCAACCACGAGTTACACCTACGACAGAGTCGGCAACCGCCAGACCCGGACCGATCCGGCGGGGGCCACCACCACCTACCACTACGACGCCGCAGACCAGCTCAGGCAGACCACCGGCGGCGCCACTACCGACTACGACTACGACCGCGACGGCAACCAGACCAAAGCCGGCTCGACCTCCTACAGCTACGACGCAGGCAACCAGCTCGCCGAGGTCACCACCGCCTCTGCCAGCTATGCATATGTTTATGACGCCGACGGCCTGCGCAGCGCTGCCAAGAAGAACGGCACAACGCTCCGCACCAACACCTGGGACATCAACTACGGCGACGGACTCCCGCGCCAGGCCACCGAAGCTGGCGCTTCCGGCAGCTTGATTGCCGACTATCAGTACAACCCCGAGGACCAGATTCAGGGCGAGACGACGGCCGCAGGGTCCTTCTACCATCACCACGACATTCTCGGATCCGTCACCGACGTCACCGACAGTGCAGGCGCCCACCAAACTAAATACGCGTACAGCGCGTACGGTGAAGTGACGACCACCAACATCGGTTCGAAGCCCCCCGTTAACCGATTTACCTTTGCAGGCGAGTACAAAGAACCCACAACTAGCGCCGCTGGGTACTACTTACGGGCTCGCTCCTACCTGCCGGAGACCGGTCGGTTTACCTCCCGCGACCCCCTCACCCCCGAACCGGAAACACCACACACCCAGGCCTACGCTTACGCCAACAATGCCCCTGCCTACCTAACAGATCCATCCGGTCAATGCTGGTGGATTCCGAACAGCGGAAACAAGAGCTGTTGGACGACGAATATCCCGGGCACTGATTTTATCCCGCTGTCCCCGGCCCTCAACAAGATTGGGAATGCGTGGCAGGATTCGTGCAAGGCGGGGTCCAGTTACGCTGAGGCGAATGGCAGGTCGGGCTGGAGCGGATGTGTCGACGAGTTCACCGGTGTCGGTCCTATGCGGCGCGGCGTAAATTACTACGAGCAGGGCGATGCGGTAAACGGGACACTTGAATGTCTCGGCGGAATCGGTCAAATGGGCCTATTCCTGATGCCGGGCCCGAGGCTCCCGGTATCGAGTCCCGGCGGTCTCTCGGCTGCTATCGGCAGCGTCCGTTGGGGAGCAGGAGGCGGAGGGGTCACCGCCCAAGGCCTGTCGTACAAGACCCCTGTGACCCCTCACCTCAAGAAACTCATCAATCCGCGCAGGGGGGATTACAATTGCAGGGCCTGTGCCGTAGCAGTTGACCAAACTCTCGCAGGGAACCCGGCCTCCGCGATGAACATCGGGAAAGGCCCGCATGATCATATACTTCGATTCTATCCAGGAAAGAGCTTTGAAAGGCGAACTCTCAGCTCGATTGTAAAGGAGATTGCTCAAGGTGGATCTGGGGCGCGAGGCATTGTGATCGGCAGCCGAGGGAGACGTGGTCACGCCTGGAATGTGGCGAACGTAGGTAATGATGTAGTCTTCCTGGACGGCCAGACTGGTCACGCCGAAGATATCGACTACTGGGGAAGATACCATTTCATGAGGACGAATTGAATGATCAGTAATGAGGAAGCCGTAGTTCTCGCGGATGAGTTCCTGCGCGCGGATACTAGCTCTGAGGTGCCGCTGATTGTTGCCCGAAATGAGGTAATCGTCCGCGACTCTGCGCTGATCGCACCGTGCAACAGTGCGGAGTTCATTCGAACTGACGCTTTCGAAGACATGGTGATTGGATGCACTCCGGTAAGGGTGGACCTTACGACCGGTGCGTGCAGGTTTCTGACACACAAAGAAGCTATGGAGTTTGGCCTCTGACTCCACTCATACCGTAATTTTCATACCTTCCTCACGTCGGGTCGGTAGTCGATCGTGAAAACATCCTGTTTTCGGAATTTCAGCTGCCGTGCCAGGCTGCTAGCGGGTGTCTGTGAAGCACCGGTCAGGGCAGGTGCGTTGGTAGTTCCTGAGCTTCGGGGAGGCGGGGATGGCCGAGCGGCGGGCGTATCCAACGGATCTTTCCGATGGCGGGTGGGCGGTGCTCGGACCACTGGTGCCGCCAGCGAAGTCGGGCGGCCGCCCTCCCAAGCATCGGCGGGCGTGAGTTGATCGACGTGTTGGTGTACTGGGTGCGGGCTGGCTGCGCCTGGCGACTGGTCCCGCACGACTTCCCGCTGTATCAGGCCGTCTGTCACTACTGGAGGCAATGGCGGATCGAGGGGCGTTGGGAGGAGATTCTCGCGGCTCTGCGGGCCCGCGAACGCACCGGTCAGGGCCGTGAACCGACCCCGAGTGCGGGGGTGGTGGACAGCCAGCGCGTCAAGGCCCACCGAGTGAGGTGGTCGGCACGGATACGACGGCGGCAAGAAGGTCCTGGGTATCAAGCGCCACCTGTTGGTCGACATGCTCGGCCTGGTCTTGGCGGTGTGCGTCAGTCCGGCCAACGTGAGAGACCGTGACGGCGCCGCGGTGCTGCTGGTCGGCTCCGCCGGGGAGTTTCCCCGACTGCGGCATCTGGGGGCCGACCAGGGCTATCGCGGCCGGGAGTTCTTGGCCTGGGCGCGGGAGGAGACAGGGATCACCATTCAGATCGTGCAGTGCAAGGACGGCGGGTTCCGCAACACCTGGGCGAAGCGAAGCTGAAGGAGACCACCGCTGCCCGGACGCACGCTGGACCGACTGGGTTCCGCTCAGTTGTGTCGACGGGCCGGTGTCGCGTTCAGGAGGTCCAGTACGTGTTCCGGGGTGTGCAGCAGGCGGGCATGGGCTGCGAAGAGGCGGGCGTGGACAGGGTAGTTGCTGCCTCTTTGGTCGTGGGCGTCGCCGACTGCTCGTGTGAAGCGTTCGGCGACGACGGGTTGACCTCGGGCAGGAAGTGCGCGATGAGGGCGTTCTTGAGTTCCTGGGCGAGGTGGTAGGCGCGGTCCTGCCGTTCCCCGGGTGCTGAGGGCTTGTTGTTTCTGCTTTCGAGGTCCGCGATGAGGTGAAGAATCCCTGGGGGCAGGCTGTCATCGGGGCCGGGGGTGCCGGGGATCGGGATGGTCTGGATGCCGGTGATGACGTGCGGACGCACGGCCAGGGAGATGCTGCCCGAGGCTTACCGTACGTTGAGATAGCGGACGGCGTCGAGGTCGAGGTCCGTCAGTTCGGTGATGCTGATGTCTGCTGCCGGCTGCTCGTTCTCATCGTGAAAGCCGCGGTTGACGCGGTCGGTCGCGATATTGATGCGCGCGCGATGAAGGTAGAAGGCCGAGTGTGCGAGGCGCTGGTCGCTCATGCGCCTGTACATGTTCTCGATGGCCGCCTCGTAGGTACCGAGAGGGAGAGCCTTGTCCAACTGGTTCCGCAGGTAGCGCTCGGGATCACCCATCAGCGTGCGAGCGGGGCTCGTCGAGAACGCAACCTGCACGTCACGTTCGTAGTCGGGGCTCGGCCAGTCCTCGTACGGGCTGGTGTGATACCAGCTGAGCTTGTTAAGCGTGCGGTCGTCGAGTGCCGGGTCGCCCTGGTCGCGGACGCCAGCGACCAGTGGGCCGAAGTGAATCGAGGCCTCGCAGTGCTCGCAGTGCATGCGCGCGCCGGCCTCGTCTTCGAGCCGGATGTAGTCGGCACCACTCAGAGCCGACGTGTGGGCCGCAACTGTCGCAGTGCATGCGGAAGCTGTAGCCGAAGGAGATCTGCCGCTCGATGAGCGCATCGATGGCATCTTGCACGCCAGCACGCTACGGCAACCTCGATGAGTGCTGGCGCTGCACCGGGCGGTGCTCGATCACGCGCAGTCCTGCATGCGGTGCGCCGACGATCCTGCTCGCTGCGAGGCGGGGACGGCGCTGCGCAGGGTGTTGAGGGAGGTGCGGCGGTGAGCAGTGAGGGTGCGCGGCACTGCCTGCTCTGTGGTCGGCGGGTCACGTCGGTGCAGAAGACGGCGGTCGTGGTGAAGGCGCGCCCTCAGCGCTCGGGTTACCGTTGATGGCAGCCACCCGGAAGCCGGGGCCGAGTTGAAGGAGGGTCACGGCAGGGGGCTTCGGTCCGGGCGGTTTCCTCTCGGGGCTGGGCGTCGCACTCTGCGAGGAGCTGCGCCGCGGCGGCGCCTGGTGGAACGAGGACATGGAAGTTGTGGCCCTGATCGCAGAACACGAGGTCGACGGCGTCAGCTGCAGGCGCATACCCCACTTCGTTGTGTGGGATCGGCCTTGATCCCGGGCCGAAGCTCCCTGAGCGCGGACGTCACGACGGCTGGGCCGACCTTCCAGGCAGCGGCCGAGCCGTCGAAGAACGTCATGAACGCAGCCACGCCGTGTGTCTACCACGCCCGTTCGTACCCCGCTCACCGCCTCGGTGGCTTTCCTCCACGTTCACCGGGCTCGGACTTGCGCCCTCGGGCGAGTCGCGGGTGGCGCCGGGTTGGTTTGCCTCGGTGCGCCGGGCCGGGGAGGGGGCCTGAATTGTTGCGGTCGCGGCGGTCAGCGAGCAGGAGTACCGGCTCGAGTTCTTCGCGGCGGGGCCGTCGCAGCAGCGCGTCGCGGTCCCGTTCGGACGTGCTCGGTGGTGCCGGTCACTGCGACGACGACCTTGTCGACGATCGCGCGGACGATCTCCTTGCGGTCCGTGACCGTGGTCGTCTTCGCCTGTCACAGCCCGTTGATGCCGCCGGCCAGAGCGGTGATGGTCTGCCGCTCGGCAGGAGTGAGGAAGCAGGGGCTGGTGCGGGTGAAGCGTTCGTGGTCCGCGCGGACCTTTTGCTGGCTGGCCAGCGCGATCTCCCATTTCTTCTCCAACTGACGGACAACCAGCTGGCTTTCAGGTTCGGCGAGGTGGTAGCAGCGCCGGGTCTGGGAGGACCTCCGGCTCTCCGACCGGTACGACGGGAGCCTGGCACTGGTTACAGGGCGGACGCCTCAACTCCCTCCTCTGAGTCGGATATGCGAGCAGCAGACCGGACACGAAGGTTCGGTACATACTCCACAATCCAGGGACGGCAAGCACCAGCTTCTCCGGAGAGTACGCACCGGACGTCCTGGCCTGGGTCGAGGCAATGCGCCGCTCCGCCCCACCTGCGAGCGAGGCGGCACGCCCCCTCCTCCGGCTCCTCGACGAACCATCCGCAACTCCTGTCAGCGCCTACGCCCGGAACACGCAACTCGACACACAAACAACCGAGTTCGCCCCCGCGGACGCCCACCGCCTCCACCACGAGACGCGGGATCTACTGACGGGGATCGGGGTAGCGCATGTCGGGTAGAACGAGTTCGCAAATGCCAACTGGTCGTAGGGATACTGCATGTATCAGAAAATTCCTGCGCTACTGTTCACATGTGCGGCAAATTGGAAACTTCATAAATCCCTGAGTGCAACCCTCAGGTCCGGCTCAAATTCCTTCACGGGGCCTTGGCCATAAACAATGGGCGCACCTAGGTTCATGATCACGTACCTCTCCGGGGTCAGGAGAGGAATTGAATTGGGGGAATTCTGTGAACCATGGATCTAAGTTCGGGATCCTCGCCGGTGTAATCACCTTGAGTGCGCTTGCCGCAAGCCCGGCGACGGCGAGTCCGGAAAACCAGGACGCAGCACGCAGCGCATTGTCCGCCGACGCATCCGGCGCAAATGCCCCCGAGGGGTACTTCATCCCTGGGCCCGATACGATCGTGAAGCGGGACTCGTCGCCGCAGCCCGCCCCTGCGGACTCGGGTATCTCCGCGAAGGGCACTACCTACAAGGTGACGGCCGGGGCATCCTCGGAGAGCTGCGGGACCACAAAGATTCAGAAGACGAGCGGTGCGGGGAAGACAACGCTGGTGCTGACGGTCGAAGAGTCCGTCGAGGCCGAGGTCAGCACGGAAGTCAAGGTGGATGCCGAAGTGGTTTCGGCAGGTGTCGGATTCTCCACGACCCGCAAATATGGCGTGTCGGATCAGACGCGTTATGAGGTCCCCAAGGGTAAACACGGGACGATCGAGGCCTACCCGCTCTACGACAATTACCCCATCAAGATCTACAAGAATGGAAAGAAGGCCGGGGCGGGCACCGTCCTGAAGCCGGTTGGCGTGTGCTTCAATCAGTGGTCTGAGTAGCACCGCGCATAACGAGGAGCCCGCAGTGAGTCACAAGGTCCGATTGATCCCTATCGGTATTGCGCTCGGCTTCTCATGTGTGGCGTGCACGGGCGGGGAGGGTGCGTCCAGCGCCCCCTCGTCCACCGCATCATCGCCGGACCAGCCCTCCGGTTTGCGCGATGCGCCCGAGATCAGCGTAAGCGGCGACCCGTTTGCTGAACTTGACGACGCGCGTCCCTCTGCCGAACGTCGAGCCATCGGCGAACTCCATAAGGGCGGAGAGCGGCTCATCGCCTATACCGAAGGCGGCAGGTGCGGGCTCCTGGTGACCCGCTCCGGAAACGAGAAGGGCCCGGTCCTCTCCCTCGACACCGCTATGCCGAAGAGTGACGACCAGGGAAGCTCCAAGATGCCGGCCGGCCCTTACCTGAAGTCTTCGGCAACCGGCTCCGGAGCATCGAAGCCATGGGCCTCGATGTCCTGCGGCAAGAACGCCATGGTCATCGAGTACTCGTCACACGGCACGGGGAACCCCTCGAAACCCCGCGGTTCTGTCTCCACCGCCGAGGGCCCAGAGGGAAGCCACTCCCTCTTTGTCGCCGTCGGCGAAGAGGGAGCCAGGAAGAAGATTCTCTCCGCTCTGCCCCCAGGTCCCTGATTCGGTGAAGGGGCACGACGCCGCCTACCTGAGGAGGCCGTCTACTTGGGGTGCCGGAATCCAGGCGCCTCTGCCCACGCCCGAAGAAATCGGGCAGACCCGTACCGGCCTCGCGAGGCTCGGTCACGGTCACCAGGACTCCCGGAAGGTCGGCGACGATCGGCACCTGGTCCTCGCGCACTTCGGCGTTCGCCACGCCGCCGATGAACAGGGCCTGCGACCGAGCGGGCACCGGAAGCCGGGACATAGTTCCCCCTACTGCCCGTCGAGCAGTTGCTCCACCAGGCGCTGCGCTTCATCCGGGGGGACCCCGGCGATCGTCGCCTTGCGGCCGTTGTCGAGTTCCACTGTCACGGTCGGCTCCTGCGGGCGGGTGGTCCGCCACGAGTCGATGGAGACCCCAGCGAGGCAGGTGTCGGCACAGGAGCCCGAGGACCAGGTGCGACGCTTCATGGAACAGAGCACGGCCACTGATCCCCGCATGGGCGCAGAAGGGCCCTGACTGCTCAACCTTCGGTGGCACGCGCTCAGGGTTCGATGGCGCAGGACAGCGGGCTCGGGTTGGGGTCAGACCGGAGGGTTTGGGACTGGGGATTCGCGCGACCCAATGCGCGATTCACGTGCGATCCAAGGAGCGTTTGATATAGGGTCTCTAGTGGAGGTGACTTCTGTGCCCACTGACGAGAACGAGCTGTTCGGTGCCGTCGATGCGCTGCTGGAGCAAGTCGCGCAGGACGACCTGCCGGTCCCCGCGGAGCGCAAGCGCCTGCGGGAGGCGGCGGGCCTGAGCCAGGCCCAGATCGCCACGGCGCTGGACGCGCGCCGGGAGGCGGTGGGGAACTGGGAGAGCGGGCGGACCGAGCCGCGGCCGCCCAAGCGCGCCGCGTACGCCCGGTTGTTGGAGGGCCTCGCTGCCCGCTTCCCCTCTCCGGCCGTCGACGCGCCCCCGACGCCCGAGGCCGCGGAGGTGTTCACCGGCCCCGCGCCCGTTCCCGCGCCGACGGCCGAAGCGCCGGCGGCACCGGCGCCGACTGCTGCCGGACGACCGGCACCCGCCGCGAAACCCGCCCCCTCGTCGCGGCGCCCGGGTGCGAAGAAGGCGGCGGCGAAGACGACCACGGCGTCGGCGGCCGCTGTCGACCCGCGTTTCGAGCATGGCCCGCTCGCGGTGATCGACTGCGAGGACGGGCAGGTGTCGGCGTACTGCGTCGGCGGCCTGGTCCTGGACGTGCCCGCCAAGTCGATCCCGGCGCTGGTCGACTGGACGCTGACCGAGGCCCGGCTCGGGCAGGCCCGGCTGCACCGTAACGGTCGTGACGCCGACCCGATCCTCGTCCTCACCGCGTCCGCGCTGGAGCGTTACGGCCTGCCCGCCGCCCTGTCGGACCAGGAACAGCGCCACGGCCGGCTCGCGGACAGCCACAAGGTGGTCAAGCAGATCGGCAAGGCCGGCCTCCAGCTCACCCAGCGCGGCTTCGGTCCGTGGGCCCGTGTCTACCGTGAGCCCGAGGGCTCCAGGCGGCGCTGTGTCCAGCTGTGCATCCTGCCCTGGAACGCGCTGGACGCCCGCGAGTGGGACCGCCGGGACGCCCCGCAACTGCCGACGATGCACCCGGCCGACCTCGCCCGCTACCTCGGCCTGTACGCGGAGCGGGTGATGACGCCGCGCGGCACCACCGCGACGACCGGCCTGGAACTGATGACCGCGCTGCGCCCGCCGACCCGCGCGGAAAAGGACGAGGCAACCGGCGAGTTCAAGCGGGCTTTCAACGCCGATGCGCTCACCCGGCTCTACCCCGTGGTGGAGTGCGAGGTCCCCGACGAACACCCCGTTCTCAAGGGCAAGTTCGCCCGCCACCACCTGCGTACCCCGGCCGAGATGCTGATGGAGGAGCCCTACGACTGGTGCCGGCCGCTGACCGACGAAGAGTGCATGAACCCCTACCTGGTCGCGGTCGACATCAACATGTCGTTCGCCGCTGCCGCGAACGGCCTCACCGTCGGGCTGAACGGCCCCACCCGCCTGACCGGGGACCCGAAGTTCGACGCGTCGCTGCCCGGCTCGTGGCTGGTCGACCTGTCCCACGTCGACCTGTCCAGCGTGCCGGTCAACGGCCGCACCGTAGACGGCGACCGGCTGCCCTCGCCGTTCACGCCGAAGGGCGAGCACCCCGAGGGCCCGGCCTGGTACGCCACCCCGACCGTCGCCTACGCGGTGGAGCTCGGCTTCGACGTCGCGCCGATCGAGGCGTACGTGCGCACGCAGAGCGGCCGCTACCTGGACGGCTGGTACAAGCGGCTGCGCGATGCGTACGTGGCCACGATGGCCGACCTGGGGGTCACCACCGACCTCGGCGGAAGCGAGTTCCTCGAGGCGATGGCGCGTTCCCGGAGCGTCGACCCGACCATGAGCCTGCTGGCGACCGCGATCAAGGCGACGGCGAAGGGCGGCATCGGCAAGCTGCGCCAGCGCAGCCGCGGCCAGGTGCCGTACTACGAGCCCTACCCGGCGCTCAACCGGGAGACATGGCGCCCCGACATCCGGGCCGCCGTACTGGCCAACCAGCGGATCGGCCTGCACCGCAAGCTGATGAAGACGGCGGCCGCCACCGACCTCTACCCCGTCGCGATCGGCACCGACGCGATCGTCTACCCCTCGCCCTGCCCGTCCCCCCTGGACGTCCTGCCGCACACGCCCGAAGGCAAGCCCGCGCCGGGCACGTTCCGGCTCGGCATCTCGCCCGGGATGGTCAAGCACCAGGGCACCCGGACCGTCCTGTGGGCGGAAGAGCAATTCGAGGAGCGCGGCGGCGTCTTCAACACCGCCAACCTCATCAAGACCGACCAGAACGCCGGAGCAGGGGAGTAACCCATGGTCGACTCGGTCGGGGACAGCCTGGACCACGCACTGGAAGGAGCGTTCACCCGCCGCATCCCCCAAAGCGCTCAGGCGCAGATGAAATACCTGGTCAAGCAGCTCAAGGGCACCAAGGCCGCCGCCCGGGTGCTCGGAATCTCCCAGCGCACCGTGGAACGCTACGTGGCGGGCAAGCTCAAACGACCCCGCAAGGACCTCCGCGGACGCCTCGAACGCGAGGTCAAGAAGCGCTGGCAGCCACAGATCCGCGCGAAGGCAAGGAAGAAGGCCGCGTCCACGGACGGCCTGGTCCTCTCCACCCGCGCCCGCTTCGGATTCACCGCCGAACCGGGCACAACCGACGACGCCCGGATCCGCGACATCACCCAGGCCCTGACCCCCGAGTGGGCCGACCGCCTGTTCACCGCCCGCGAGCAGGGCGCCAACGAACAACAACTCCAGCAAATCGCAGCCGACGGCCTCGCCCAGATGTACTTCCGCGCCAACAACAGCCGCGCACACGGCCTCGGAGTGGAGTTCACCGACGTGGAGCACATCGACATCGAGTTGTAGCGCCCCCACGAGTGAGCGCTCTACCTGGCGTGGCATGCGAGCTCGAAGGCCAGGTAGAGCGCTCACTCGTCTCTCAGGGCCGAGGAACCCTCGGATGGGCGATGATGTTGCGGTGAGTCTGGACCTGAGCAACTACGAACTCCTGTGGCCTGCAACGTTGTTCGCGTCCGAGGGCGAGCGGGTACTCACGTCCCCGGATGCCTCATGGGAGGACCGGGCGATATGGCTCATGACGGAGGCCCTGGCCGGCACCACGGCGGTCGCCGACTTCGAAGAAATGCCCCGCCAGAGCGGCGTGACCGCTTACAACCCGTGGACCTCCGATCCGTTCGACACTGGCCTGCGAACAGGGATGAACCGGCGGGAGTGGTTCACCGAGCTGGTCAACCGCGCAGCCGACCTCCGACACGCTGCTGCACCACGGCCGTACTGGCCACAGCGCCGCGGCAACTTTCCGCCCCACGAGGGCACCACGCAGCGCGACGCCCGGCGCGACTTCGCCCGGATCATCCACGAACTCGACGACCACGGTTACCTGGTCGAAGTGTTCGGTGAAGAGTGCATCGACGATCCCAACGACCTTCCGAACGCTGCCGAAGTGATCGACCGACGCCTCGGCATCCCCGACCTGAGGCCACTGGCTCCAGAGACATGGGACGAGGAAACCTTCTACGGACTCATCGAGGTGTTTCACGACCTGGTCAGCCGCCCACGGATGCGTCGCTTCCACGACTACGGCGCCTGCGGCTGGCACCACCACCAGTTCCACAACGGCCCGGCCCGAGTCCTATACCGGTGGAAGGTCAATCAGCTGTTGCGCGACGCCGGCATCGACTACGAGCTCGCTGCCGAAGGCGAGGACCTCGGGCGCCTGGTCGCTGTCACCGACGATGCCCGCAGTGCACTGGCCCGCAGTGCACTCAACAACAGCGCCGCCCCGGACATCACCAATCGGATCCGCCATGCGATCGCGTTGTTCCGCGGACGCGACACGACGACAGAGGGTAAGAGGTCGGCGATCGTGACCCTGGCCGGCATCCTCGAGGAACGACGCGCCCTGCTCAAAGAACAGCTCGGCAAGCCTGACGAGGGGGCGTTGTTCGAGATCGCTAACCGCTACGACCTGCGTCACCGCAAGGCCGAACAGCGCGGCGACTACGACGAAGCATTCCTGGACTGGATCTTCTGGTGGTACCTCGCCACGGTAGAGCTGACCAATCGCCTGATCGCGTCGCGGACGCCTGACTGACCCTCAGAGCCAAGAACCCCACCGCTGATCTCGCGTAACTCGCAGTTGGCCGCAGACCCTCTCTGCGAGCCGATGGCTCCCGAGGGGCTACGCCCCGGCGCGGTGCGTACCGGCGCTCAGCTCCGAACCCGGCGACTGCGCAGACCCTGGCCGGCGCCAGTCCAGATGTGCCGGACCCTTCAGTCCACCGTCCAGTCGCGTAGTTGGCGGGCGATCCGGGCGACGCCGACCGCGCCGGAGGCAGCGTCGCGCACCAGCGCGACGGCGTCCTTGGGCGGGTATGCGAGGTGGCGTTCGTTGAGAGCGAGGTAGCCCTGGGTGGAGTGCCAGGCGAAGGCTTCGTTGGAGTGTTCCAGAGACGGCAGCTTCGCCAGGGTCTGCAGCAGGGCGCCGGCTTTGAGGTGCAGGGAGCCGTAGATCTCCCGCTCCATCGCCTGGGCATTGACCCGGGCGACAGCGGCGTAGAGCGGGCCGAGATCGTCGAATTGGGGATCACCCTCCAGCAGCTCGGCGGCGTGCAGCAGGAACGTGACATGGAGCGGTTGGGGCTCGGTCACGCGGCGTGTCCCTGGTCGCGGGGCTCGAGCTCGCGCATCGCCTGCTGCTCGGCCGCCCGGTACTCGGCGGAGGGGTCCGCCGCCTCGGCCGCGAAGGCCGCTGCGCTGTGGTCCATGGAGGCCTTGAATCCCTCCAGGAATCGCGTTTCGACGGCGGTGGCCCGGGCGTAGGCGGCCGAGAGGATGTACTCCTGCAGGCTGACTCCCTCCTGCGCCGCAGCGGCTGCGATGGCTTCCCGCTGCTCGGGGTCTGGAAAGCGTAGGTTCATGGCTTTGGGCTTCGTCATGGTGCCCACGGTACCAGCGGTACCGCACGCACGTCTCAGGACGGCGCGGACTGTCCGGGCCCCACGCCTCGGCGAGGGCGCGTCCGCCGTCCCGCTGCCTTGGATCGGCCACGCCGCCGTGCCGTAGAACTGCTCGATCCCCCTGATCAGCCCGGCCGGCGACCCTGCATCGCTCGTCTCGGCAGGCCGGATCTCAACCTTCATCCGCAGCCCGGCTCAGCCGGTTGCCCGCCGTGCCGCGTCGCCGCCCGCACGCCCCTGCCGCTCGTGCTCCGCACGCGCCATCTCCAGCAGTCGCCGCCAGGACGACACCGTGGGACGCCGGCGCAGCAGCGCACGCCGCTCCCGCTCCGTCATCCCGCCCCACACGCCGTGCTCGATGCGGGAATCGAGCGCATAGGCCAGGCACTCGGTGCGTACCGGGCAGCCGGAACAAACGGTCTTGGCCCGGTGCTGCTCCGCGCCCTGGACGAACAACTCGTCCGGGTCCGCTGTCCGGCATACCGCCCGCACCATCCACGACTCCCCAGCCTCCGAACCCACCCGCCCCGTCCTCTCCCCGTCCCGTGCCCGCCGCTCACCGGCCTCGGCAGGATCAAGACGCTATGCCAAACACGCGTGCCCCGGAACAGCGAATCCGGCACCAACCCCTATGCGTGACGGGCCCCTTGACGTACCAGGCGGTACATGACCATGACCGCACCACGACAGTCCGGGCGCCCGGCCCCGCGTCGTCCGGGCGCAGGCCCGCTTCCGATCGACGCGGCTCTCCTTCTGCCCTCAGACCGGGTGTCACCGGGCTGCGGCCCGCACCGCAGGCTCCCTGCCCCCGAGCCGCGACAGGACGCGCACCTCTCACGAGACCCGGCACCCGTAGGGTCGTCGTGATCGGCCAACCCGTGCCGGGCAATCGCAACGACTGCAAGGCGTGGGAGGAATCCGGCGCCAAGGCCGCGGTCGGAAGTGCGATGACGATCGCTGACTCGGAAGTACGATGACGATCGCTGACGGCGGCTATCCGGGCACCGGCCTCGTCATGCCCCACCGCCGCGCCCCGGGCGAGGAGTTGCCTGGGTGGAAGCAGGCTCACAACCGCTCCCACAAACAGGTACGCGCTCGCGTCGAGCACACCTTCGCCTCCATGAAGAACTGGAAGATCCTCCGCGGCTGTCGCCTCAAGGGCGCGGGAGTCCATCACGCCACGCTCGGCATCGCCCGCCTGCACAACCTCAACCTCGTCGGCTGAACGAGAAGGCCCTCAGCAGTCGCCCACTTGACTCGGCTCGAAGATCTTTGCCGGACAAGCCTCAGGCTGGCACATCGACGCCACTGCCTGCCGGTATCGGCCTGTCGGAAGGCACCTCACGAAGCCAACGGGGCCAGCGCGGGGGCGAGTTCGGTGGGAGGTGCGGTGTTCTCGTGGAACGGTTCGCGGTGCCGGTGGCTGTGACAGGGCTGTGCGCGAGTGTCTGGTCACGGCCCCGGGCGGCGAGAGCGCGGCCGGCCGGGCCGGCGACACGGGCAACCGGGGTATGACTTGCCGCGGGCGAAGCGCAGGCTGCTCGGATGATGAAGCCTGCCGTGTCGCCGGGGTTCGGGCGGCCGGTGTCCGGTCTGCAGGTCAGGGGCGCCATTCTTCAGTGGTTGCCGCTGCGGATTCTGGACCGGGGGTGCTGCTTGCTCGGAGAGCGGAGCCGCCGGAGTGGAGGTGTGCAACCTCTGACGGGTTTGCGGCATCGCAGGTTGCGTCTACTTTATACCTGGGATTAAAAGGTTATACACGGTAAAAACCTTGATTCTGAGGGATATTTGAGGCAAATTTATGACTTCGGCCACAGCGCGCCCCTTCTGGATGTGATGGAGTTGATCTTGACCACGAGGCCCGGCAAGCGCCCCTCGCCCTGACTGGGCTGGGTTGCGAGCTATGCCTGAAAAGCACGTTCAAAGGAGTACGGCGCGTGCACAACAGCACACACCGTCGCCAGTTCAGCAAGCTCTCCCTTGCTGCCGTATCCGCCACTGTTGGGGCAGCGCTCATCGCCTCCGCGATCCCGGCCAGCGCCGCCACCGCCACCAAGCCTTCGGATAGCGCGGCCCAGGCCGCCGCTGTCGTGGAATCTGCCACGGGGACGGCCGACATCGCTGCGTCAATGGCGGCTCCGGGCACGCCGGCCAAGGCAGTTACCGCTACGGACGGAGCTGCCCTCACGGTCATTGCACCGGAGAAGGCGGACGGCGCCCTCCAAGCCGCTGACGACAACGGCTCTTCCTTCGGCCTCACCCTGCCGGGCGCCAAGGATGTTGTCGGAGTCAAGGCTGGATCGGGCACCGTGGTTTACCCCGACGCCGCCGCCGCGACGGACATCGCCGTGCAGCCGACCAAGGACGGTGGAGCCCGCGCCCTGGTCACGCTCAAAGATGACAAGGCCGCCGGGACCCATCGTTTCCAGCTCAACCTCCCGCAGGACGCGAGCATCACCGAAGACGGCCAGGGCGGCTTCGAGATCACTCGCGAGGCCGGCGAGGGCATTCACGTCCCGGTTGCCACGATCGACGCGCCGTGGGCCAAGGACGCGCACGGCAAGAGCGTTCCCACCAGTTACAAGCTGGATGGCACTGATCTCATCCAGACCATTGAGACCGGCAAGGAGACCGCATTGAGGGGCCTTGCGTTCTCCGGACAGGCTTCTGACCGTCTATTTCACGCGGCGATTCGCAACTTCTCGTATTCGGCGTGGACTTCGCGCGGAGGACGGTAACCCACCGCCGAGTGGAGGCGTTTGCGATTGTACCAGAATTCGATGTAGCGAGTGATGTCCTGCCGGGCCGCCTCACGGGTCAGGTAAGTCTCCCTTGATACGCGTTCGTTCTTCAGGGCGCCGAAGAATGATTCGGCCATGGCGCTGTCAAAACAGATTCCGGTGCGGCCGGAAGATCTGCGGAGCCCGAGCCGGTCGAGCGTCTTCCCGAACTCGGCTGACATGTAGTTGCTTCCGCGGTCGGAGTGAAATATCGAGCCGGCCGAGATGCTCCTGTTCCGTGCAGCGTTGCGGATCGCCCTGGATATCAATGAGGTTTGGTAGTGGTCGTCTATCGCGTAACCGATGACTTCTTTCGTGCAGCAGTCGATGACGGTTGCGAGGTACAGCCAGCCTTCTCCGGTCGCGATATAGGTAATGTCTCCGACGAGCTTCTTGCCGGGCACATCCGCGGTGAAGTCGCCGCCGACGAGGTCTGGCACCTGGCCGGCCGCGGCCTGAGTGAGGTTGAACCTTTTCGGCCGTGGCAGGCAAGTCACCAGGCCCAGTTCGCGCATGAGGCGGCGGACCAGCTCCACGCCGGCGGCGACGCCCCAGCGATGCAGCTGGGCCTGGATGCGCCGGTGCCCGTAGGTGCTGTCGGACATGGCGAAGGCTTTCTCGATGAGCAATTTCAGTTCTTCGCGCCGCTGAGCTGTCGCGGATTCCGGGCGGGATCTCCAGTCGTAGTAGCCGGATCTGGAGACGCCGAGTCGGCCGCACATGAACTCGACGCTGTATGCGTACTTCTCGGTGTCGAGCCGCATCTCGTCGATGAACTCGTACTTGCTTGCTACCGGGGATCCTTCGCGAAGTACGCTGCGGCTTTTTTCAGGAAGGTAACTTCCATCTCCAGCTCGCGGTTGCGCCGTTCGAGTTCCTTCAGGCGCGCCCGCTCGTTCACCGTCAGTTCCGCATTGGGGGCCGGTTCCTGCTGCTTCTGGTACTTCTTCACCCAGCCGCGTAGCGTCTCCGGGTTCAGGTCAAGCTCCCTGGCGACTTCGGAGATCTTCTTACTTGACCTCAACGCGATCTGGACGGCTTCCTCTCGGAACTCCGGTGTGTACTTACTGGGTGGCGCCACTTCTTCCTCGTTTCCTTGTTCAGGACAACCCTATTGGGTGCCTGTCCGGAAACTTCGTGGCCCCTCACATTCCCGGTGGTCGCTGACCCCAAGATGACGTGGGGCATCGTGACGGGCACTGCGTACTTCAACAAGAAGGAGACCAAGGCGATCGCCGACAACGGCGCTCTGTCCGGTGTGGTCTCTGGCTTCCTCCCGCCGGGTCTGAACATCTACTGGGGTGCACACGCCGCGGTCATCACCACGACGGCGCTCAAGGCGAAGAACGCCAAGAAGTGCATCAAGGTCAAGTTCGCGGCTGGGATATTCATCCCGGGCCAGTACTCCGGTGGACACTGCAAGTAGTAACAACAGCAACACGATCGGAGAATGGCTTTGAGCAGCTCGTGGCTCATCTACAGCGGAGCCCTGATGGTGCTCCTGTCTATCGGGGTCCTGTTTTACGTAGGCAGACCTATGACACCCGCCTGGCGTGACACCACGTCGATAGCCTGCGGCATCATCGTCTTTGCCGTGGTGTGTGTTCTGGCTCTGCTCCTTCACGCACCGGCTCAGATTGCGGTGTCCGGGGCGTGCTTCTGGATGGCTGCAGCCATCACCAGCGTGCATGCCATGCGCGGCCGTATCAGCTCGCAAAGCTGACCACGACGGGCCCGCACCCTCGGCACGAAATCGCCAGGAGTGCGGGCCGTTTTGCGTTGCACCGGGCATGTAGCCATTGTGGCGGTGTTGCTGATCCTGACGCAGAAAGATGGCACCAGGGCCCAGCCGCAGGCCTCATTCGGTGTCGCACGAACAGATACCTCCCCGTGCTACCGGTAGTTCGTGAAATCCGGCGGTAGAGGTCGATGCCGGCGGTGCAGCCAGCGGAACGCAATTTGCACGGCTCCGGTGGCGTGCGGCGTCGTGCACTTGATCGCCGCCCGGAGCATCGCACGGTTACTTGCGGAGGAGTCGGCTCGTAGTCTGCAAGGCATGACGACGCTTGCGAGCGGCACCGCGACCATCGACCGGTCGGTCCTCGGCGTCGATGAGGACCGTCGGCCGGATGAGGCCGAGCGGCCCTATTGGACGGATCTGCCCATGGACGGGGAACCAGTTCACGTCAGCCATGCGACGGCTTTGGTCAGGAGTGCAGCCCAGGCACACGATGCGACTGTCACCGTGGAGCTGGGGCAGTCGCCGTCCCATTCAGATGAGGGCTGCGTATTGCTCGGCGAGTGGGCCTACCAGAGCGGCAGCGGCGAGGCAGGGATCTACACTCTGGACGACAAGGAACTGGATTTTACGCTGCCCAGCGACAGCCAGTTCACGTTGCGCATCTGGCGGCAGGGCGGCGAGATCGCCGGAAAACGATTTCGGCAACTGATGGGCGTCGAGTACCCCATCACAGGGCTTGAGGACTATCGGTTCCTCTTCACGCCAAGCAATTAGCCGTGCGCGGTGGCCCCGGTGTCACCGTCACCGTTACCTACAGGGCCCGCATCCCGAAGGTGTCGCCGTCCAGGATGCGCTCCTGACCGTAGAACCGGGCCCGGAATCCTCCGGCCTTGGAGTTGTCGAGTTCAGGAACGTACCGGACGGAGAAGTTGCCATCTCCCTTGCCCGCCCCTTCACAGGCGGATATCGACCAGGACATCGACGCATACCTGGCGGAGGCCGGTATCTCCCCGCGCCCGGCAGGGGGTCACTTTTCAACCGCCGGAACCCTGCGGTCCATGCGTTGCCGGGTGAGGCGCTCATAGGGGACAGCCGTTCTCCGGGTGGCGGGGTTGCCGGACGCAGCGCCGCCCGCCTGCCCGGCTCCAAGGGCCCGCAGGAGACTATGGTCCACACGCCTGAAGGGGGAGCTGGTGCCGATCCTGGTGGACAGTCCGGGCGAGCCGGTCGTGGCTTGCTGGACCCCCGGCGACAGCCGAGAGATCTGGTACCTCATCCCTGATGCGGTTGACTGGAACACCATGGTCGACTGGATTGTCCAGAAGGCTCTGCCCGAGGACGTCCGGCCGCGCTGCGCCGCGTCCGGTCCCCGCACAGTGCCAGTGCTGACCTGGAGACCCCCGCAGAGAGAAAGCCCGCACCGTCCTCGAGGGAACTGGAACGCCGCTGCATCGAGGACGGGGCTCGCGTACCTCTCGTTGCCGCGGGCGCCTGGGGCTTGCGGGCGGACGGCGTCTGTTCCTTACCCGAAGGAGGGCAAGTGCCCGCACTGGTCGATGCTGTTGATGTCCGCCCACTCGTCTCGTACCGGACCATCCAAGTCGGCCCCATCCTGTTCGAAGAAGCGCCGGCGGAAGACGAGATCATCCAGGTTCCCGGCGACGGGCTGGCTCTGACGTCCAGCGACAACGACTTCTTTCCGCTGGTACGTCTGGAAATCTGGGACGGAGCCCCGGGGAGGCCGGATGGAGCCTGGGAGTACGAGCGGGATTTCTGTGCCCCCCTGACGGACTGCTTTGTCGTCATTGACCTCAACGGCAGGACACAGGGCGAGATCACAGTAGAGCCAGGGGACCATCACATCCGTGTGCTGTGTCGCGGGCGGATGCATCGTGGGGCGTCCCTGGCCCTGGATCCCTTCCCTCCAGCAGGTCCTCATGAGGACCCGCTGGAGTTCTGGGTGATCCAAATGTGGCCTGCCTGAAGAATCCACCGCAGTCCCGGATTGTCAGTTTGGGCTGGCGGGGCGACCGGCCACGTCTCGCGCCGGCACGGCATTTGGCGTGCCGTCACCCTGACCTGCCTGACGCTGCCGGGGGGTGCCTCTGTGTCCTTGGTCAAGGGAAACGGGCGTGCGTTGGGTCGGCGGTCTGGGCAGCATGGCGGGGTGGCTGATCTGCGGTGGGATGACGTGAAGTGCTTCTTCGACCTGGACTGGATGGGGTCGTTGCCGGACGTGCGTGTCCCGGATGTCTCGGTGGAGGACTGGCAGGCGGTCCTCGACCTTGTCGCGGAGAAGGGCTGGAAGTGCCAGTACTCCGAGGATGGTGCCCCGCCGAGTGGTGTAGGCGGTCGGGCGTTGGAATGCGCGGTTGTCTGCTCGGGGCGTGCGCCTGCTGACAGTGACTGCTCCCTGAACAGAGGCGGGCCATCGCGCAAGTCTCCCTGGTGAACGGCCAGTTCAACCGGAGGAGGACGCGATGGCCCTGTCCCAGTCTGACCTGATGCGGCTGCTGGAGTCACTACGTGCGGCCGACGGAGTCGAGTCGATCAGGGTGCTGTGCGAGCGCATCCTGCAGGAACTCATCGAGGCCGAGGCAACCGAAGCCATCGGGGCCGCCCCGCGCGAGCACACGAGCGAGCGCGCCACCTGGCGCAACGGGCACCGCGACCGGCTGCTGACATCGCAGGCCGGCGACCTGGACCTGAAGATCCCCAAGGTGCGGACCGGGTCGTTCTTCCCCTCGCTGCTGGAACGCCGGCGCCGGATCGACCGGGCCCTGTTCGCGGTGGTGATGGAGGCATACGTGCACGGTGTCTCGACGCGTTCGGTCGATGACCTGGTCAAGGCGCTGGGTGCGGACTCCGGCATCTCGAAATCCGAGGTCTCCAGGATCTGCGGCGAACTCGATGAGGAATTGCTCGCGTTCAGGGAACGGCCGCTGGATCACACCGTGTTCCCCTATGTGTTCCTGGACGCGACCTACTGCAAGGCCCGGGTGAATCACCGGATCGTG